>CABUAL010000008.1 GCA_902489515.1 uncultured Collinsella sp.
GAACAGTACGGCTCGACCCCCGTCAACTGGACCTGCCTCGGCTAAAAATCGATACATCAAAAACGCGCCCGACGGCTTTCCATCGGGCGCGTTACCTATTCGGGCCAAATAAATTGCGTGCGGCCGGCCTCGCCGCCATCGATCAACAGACTCTGTCCGGTCATAAACTGGTTGGTCACGCCCACAAAGTAGATCCACTCGGCGATCTCTTGGGCGGTGGCCCAGCGTTTAAGCGGCGTAAGCTCCATAATCTGATTCCACAGGTGCTCGTCTTCCATCACGCAACGGTTGAGCGGCGTGATAACGCCGCCCGGGTCCACACTGTTGGCGATGGCCTGCGGCGCCAGGCGGTTTGCAAGGTTCTTGGTGTAGGCGATAACGCCGCCCTTGCTGGCGGCATAAGCGGGAAACTCTGATCCCGTATGCCCGCTCGCCGACCCCACATTGACCACGGATTTGATAGCCGGCGCCGGCTTGGCGGCAAGCCCCTCCCCCACAAAGGCGTAGCGCTCGGTCACGTTGATGGTGCCATACAGGTTGGCGGCGATGTCGTCGGCCGATTCCTGCGTACCGGCAACGTTCACGATTACCTGAGGCTCAAGGTCGCCTGGAAACGAGTTAGGCTCGCGGACATCAACGATCAGATGGCGGTAGCGCTCGTGTTCGACCGCCGCCGGCAGCAGGTCAAAGCCCACGACCTCGTGGCCCTCATCCAAAAAGCGCCGCACGCATGCGGCTCCGATACCGCCCGAAGCGCCCGTGATCAAAACCCGCATACTTGCTCCTTAGGCGGTTGCGTGGCGCTCGAGGTACTCGGAGCCCACATTCTCGCGCTCCCAGCCGCGCACGACCTTGTAGCCCACAGGGCTCAGGAAGACCTCGCACAGCAGCTCGGCAACAGCACCCGTCAGCGAGCACATAAGGACCTGCACCCAGGTCCAACCAAAGAACGTGTGGCTCACTACAATGGCAAAGACCAGGTTGTCGATAAACTGGCCAACACCCGTGGACACATAGGAGCGGAAGGCGAAGCTCGCAAAGTTATTCTTTTTGAGCATGCGGCCGAGCGACTGGTTGAGCGTGGAGTTAACCACGGCAGAAACGAGCATTGCCAGCGAAGAGCCCAGCACCACGTACCAGGTGCCGCCGATGGTGGCGTTAAGGGCAGTGTTGACCTCGATCATGCCCGTGTCGTAGTAGGCGCCCCACATGCCGGGCGTGAGTGAGCATGCCCAAAAGCACAGGCTCACGGCCAGGTTGACCAGCAGCGCGAGGATAGAGATTTTGATGGATGCCTTGGCGCCAAAGCGCTTGCAAATCATGTCCTGGCACAAAAACGAAACCCAGCTCACCACAAAGCCACAGTCGAGCGCCAGATACGGTAGGCTGATGAGTTCTTTGTTGGCCAGCAGGTTCATCATGATGACGCTCACGAAAAACAGCGAAACCGTTGCCGCGGGAATGCTCCGCAACAGGACCTTGTAGTCCTCCATGACCTTCTTGATCATTATGTACTCCTTTGGTTTTAGGTTTAACGAGCAGGATATCGGACCCGAACTGCTCGGACGCCCCGGTCTTGAGACGACGGTGGGTATGATAGCCGCTCACACGGCATCAGGCAAGCAAACGGCGCGGCAGCCCCGCAGGGCCACCGCGCCGATGCGTTAAAAGGCCACGTTGCCAAACTCCGACAGGATAAGGTCGGGGTTGTGGTCGGTTGCCCAATCCACGTTCCACGGGCTCGTGAACAACAGCAGCTTACCGCCGCGCATGTCCTCGACGCGCAACGTGTCGCGCGTGAGCGAAAGGCCCGGGATATCGATGGTGTCGGGGTCGTTCTGGATCCAGCGGATGTCCGTATAGGGCAGCGGCTGGCGACGAACCTCAACACGGTACTCAGCCTTGAGGCGGCGCTCGAGCACCTCAAACTGCAGCACGCCGACCACGCCCACGATGACGCTCTCCATGCCGGCGCCCAGCTCGCGGAAGATCTGGATGGCGCCCTCCTGGGCAAGCTCCTCCATACCCTTGACGAACTGCTTGCGCTTGAGCGTATCGACCTGCGTAATGCGAGCGAACATCTCGGGGGCAAACGTCGGGATCTGCGGATACTGCACGTGGCGCTTGCCGGAGCACACGGTGTCGCCGATGCTAAAGATACCCGGGTCGAACAGGCCCACGATATCGCCCGCGTACGCCTCATCCACGATGGCGCGGTCATCGGCCATCATCGACGTGCCCGTGGCAAGCTTGAGCTTGCGGTTGCCCTGCACGTGGAAGGCGTCCATGCCGCGCTCGAACTTGCCCGAGCAAATGCGCACAAAGGCGATGCGGTCACGGTGGTTCTTGTCCATGTTGGCCTGGATCTTAAACACAAAGCCGCTAAAGTCGTCGCGGCAGGGATCGACCGGCTCGCTGGTGAGCGTATCGGTATAGGCGCGCGGCGTCGGGGCCAGACGCAGGAACTCCTTGAGGAAGGGCTCCACGCCAAAGTTGGTGAGCGCCGAGCCAAAGAACGCCGGGCTCAGCTTGCCGCAGGCCACGGCATCCAAGTCGAGCTCGTCGCCAGCGCCATCGAGCAGCTCGATGTCGTCCATCAGGTTCTTATGGTTTTCCTCGCCAATAAGCTCATCCATGGAAGGATCGCCCAACTCGGCCTCGATCTCGGCGACCTTCTTGGTGGCGTTGGCGTGGCCGTCGCCCTCAAAGGCGATAACGCGACGGGTCTGACGATCGAACACGCCGCGGAAGTTGCGGCCGCTGCCGATCGGCCAATTCATAGGATACGTATTGATGCCCAGGACATTCTCGATCTCTTCCATGAGCTCAAACGGATCGCGAGCCTCGTGGTCGAGCTTGTTCACAAAGGTGAAGATGGGAATGTGACGCAGCGTACAAACCTTAAAGAGCTTTTTGGTCTGGGCCTCGACGCCCTTGGCGCCGTCGATGACCATGACTGCGGCGTCGGCGGCCATAAGGGTACGGTAGGTATCCTCCGAGAAGTCCTGGTGGCCGGGGGTATCGAGGATGTTGACGCAGGCGCCGTTATAGGTGAACTGCAGCACCGAGGAGGTGACGGAGATGCCGCGCTCCTTCTCGATGTCCATCCAGTCCGAGACGGCATGCTTGGCCGAGCTCTTGCCCTTGACCGAGCCGGCAGTCTGGATACTGCCGGTATAGAGCAGCAGCTTCTCGGTAAGCGTGGTCTTACCGGCGTCCGGGTGGCTGATGATCGCGAATGTGCGGCGCGACGAGATTTCATCCGACAGGCTTGCCATGCGGATCCTTTCTTGCATTGAGTGCATTACGTCGTTGTAACCGCACTATTGTAGCCGCGAAATCCCGCTCTAGGGCGCCTATCAGGACAAATTCATCAGTTGGGACCTGGGCAGCCGGCCCAATCCGTATTTACCTCTTGCAGAACTGTGCATAGTGTATATATACTGTGCTTACCGGTTATATACACGTGTAGCCCAACAGCTAAGGAGCCGCTGTGGACATCATCCTATCCAATTCGAGCGACAAGCCCATCTACGAGCAGATAACCTCGCAAGTCAAAGCTCAGATCTTATCGGGCACGCTCGCTGCGGGCGCCAAACTCCCCAGCATCCGTGCACTCGCGAGCGATCTTGGCGTGAGCGTCATCACCACCAAGCGCGCCTACGCCGACCTGGAGCAGCTCGGGTTTATCTGCACCGTGCAGGGCAAGGGCTGTTTTGTCGCCGAGGGCAACCAGGAGCTTTTGCGCGAAAACCAGCTCTGTCATATCGAAGAGCTGCTTGCGAAAGCGGCAAGCCAAGCCGAAGCCTTGGGCGTCACGCGCGACAAACTGCACGAGATGCTCGACCTGGTAGCCCCCGAAACCATGCAGTAGCCATCTGCAAGAAAGGCTATACCATGCAAAACTTGCTTGAACTCAAAGGCATCTCACACACTGTAAGCGACCGCTTTTCGCTGCGCGACGTCACGCTTGCCGTGGAGCCTGGCCAGATCGTCGGCTTCGTTGGTGCCAACGGTGCTGGCAAAACAACGGCGATTCGAGCTGCTCTCGGGCTTATAAAGCTCGATGCCGGCGAAGTGCACCTGTTTGGGCAGCGCTGTGGCGCCGACGCGCCCGATGAGTCGCAACACCATCTACGCTCCCGCGTCGGTCTTGTCCTGGACACGTGCCCCTTCCCCTCCACGCTCAAGGTGGGCCAGATCGAGGCGCTCGTAGGCCCGGCGTACCCCACGTGGGACCGCGAAACGTTCGCCGGATTCATCAACCGATTTGGCCTCGATCCCAAGACAAAGGTCAAGGACCTCTCCCGCGGCATGGGTATGAAGCTGCAGCTCGCCTGCGCGCTCAGCCACAATGCCAAGCTGCTCGTTTTGGACGAAGCCACTGCGGGCCTCGATCCCATGGCACGCGAGGAACTGCTTGATGAGCTGCTTGCCTTTGTCGCCGACGGCCAGCACAGCGTGTTGCTCTCGAGCCACATTACGTCCGATCTCGATCGCACCGCTGATCGCGTCATCTGCATCGATGCTGGCTCGATTGTGTTTGACCTGCCGCGCGAGGATATTACCGACCGCGCCGGCATCGCCCACTGTACCCAAGCACAGGCCGCCGAGCTTATGGTTTGCGTCGAAGGCGCCCGTGCCGTCCACCACGCCTACAGCGTGGACGTGCTCGTGCCCAACCGCCGCGAAACGCTCGAGGCCTTCCCCGAGATTCCCTGCGATCGGGCAACCATTGACGACTATCTGCGCCTCACGCTGAAAGGGACTTCGAAATGAAACGTGCCTTTATGTCCGAGCTCGCCATCGTTCGCACGCTCACCCCGAGCATCGCGGGTGTCGGGCTGTTCATCTTCGTCGTGTTGACCCTCGCCAACGCGACAGACGGCGATTCCGGTATGAGCGCCGGCGCCTGTGCGGTCAGCGCAATGTCGCCCATCATAATCATGAACTCGCTAGCTGGCTACGATAACCAAAACGGCTGGGAGCGTTATCGAGCAACGTTGCCCTTCTCGCGCAAAGACATTATTTGCGCACGCTACCTGTGCATCGTTGTCTTCTCGGTCGTCATGGCATGTGCAGCCACGCTTTTGAGCATCGCCTCCATCCCGCTCTTCAACAGCGCGGGCATTCCTTCGACGGGACAGACGATCTTTGAAATCGCAACCGCCTCGGCGGCATCAATGCTCATCTCCCTCATGATGGTATTCTTGGCACAGCCGCTGTTCTTCCGATTTGGACACATGGAGGCGCTGCGCCTATCCCTTGGCCTGTTTGCCCTGTTTGGCTGCGGCACCATGGCAATGCTGAGTTCCTCCAACCCCATCAGCAACTGGCTCATGTCGATTGCCGGAGCGAATCCCGATCCCGCCGTCCTTGGCTGTCTGTGTGCAGGAATTGCAGTACTGGCGCTCGCACTATGTGCAATCAGCTGCGCTGTCAGCACCAAGGTTTATCGAGTACGCGATCTGTAATCGACAGCTAAAAAAGCTTAGGTGGTACCCCGCTTATTTTTTCAATGAAACAAGGCGGCATAGCGTCACCACCGCCCCTCACAGCAGGCCGTCTAGTTCTTGGCAACCAAAAAGACACCGTCAGCATATCGAAGGTGAATACTTTTCCGAGAAGTGAACGAGTAAAAACAGTACCCTGTAGCATCGACATTTTTAAGGACTCAATTCCTGCGGTTTTTGTCTAAGAATCCTGCAGTTTTGTTCGAAAAAGTGTGCATGTCCCAGGGGTCCAGATTTACTCGTTCACTTCGCGGAAAACCATTCACCTTCAATTCGAGCCTTAACCAAATGCCCTCTCGAACTATGGCCCCTGTCTCACCACAGCGATATCAAAGCTTCATGGCGGGACGGTATCATCGGACGAGCGCCGTAAATCTGGCGCGGTTGTTCTTTGGGGAGGCATTTCACCCGTGTCGTGGGTCGTCGCAGCATTTGCGTCAGCATTCTTTGCCGGCATCACATCCATCTTGGCCAAATGCGGCATCAAGCAGACCGACTCCGATGTCGCGACGGCCATTCGCACCTGCGTGGTGCTCGTTTTCGCCTGGGCAATGGCGGGCATTTCTGGATCCATTGGAACCATTGGCAGCATCGAACCCAGATCCTGGCTCTTTCTCGTCCTCTCGGGACTCGCTACCGGCGCTTCGTGGATCTGTTACTTTAAGGCGTTGAGCATCGGAGGCGTCAATAAGGTCGTACCGGTCGACAAGATGAGCACCGTGCTCGCCGCGCTGATCGCCATCGTGCTTTTTGGCGAGACGAGCAACCTTGCGGTTAAGCTCGTGGGAACCGCCGTCATTACCCTCGGCACTTTTTTAATGACCGAGAAGCAGCAATCCGCCGGACCCGAGCAGCAGCAAGACCGGACCTGGCTCGCTTACGCCCTCGGCGCCGCCATGTTCGCAGCACTCACCTCCGTCCTCGCCAAGATCGGCATCGAAGGCGTCGAGTCAAACCTGGCCACGGCAATCCGCACCTGCGTGGTACTGGTTATGGCATGGGCAATCGTGGCAGCTAAAGGCAAGATGGGCCAAGCCGTGCACGTAGACCGCTACGAGCTCGTATTTCTCGCGGCATCGGGCATCGCGACCGGAGCATCGTGGCTGCTCTATTACTATGCCATCGCCACAGGCCAGGTGAGCGTCGTGGTGCAGATCGACAAACTATCGATTGTCGTATCGGTACTATTTGCGCGCTTGGCATTCAACGAAAAGGTCTCGCGGCGCAGCGCCATCGGTCTCGCCCTCATCGTACTGGGCACTGCGGCGCTCGCGGTTTGGAAGTAGCGCGGCCAGCAGCCGCTACATCCTCACACCTGGCTTGGGATGCCTGTACTGACCGTGGGATGCTGTGCGCTTACCGTGCGAGATGGCAAATTTGGGACAACAGTGCAGGCAACGAAGGCAGGCTGCGCACTCCGGCTTTGTCCAGACGGGAAGGCCGTCGCGCATCTCAATCGCCGCCATGGGGCAGCGCTTAGCGCAGAGGCTACACCCGACGCAGCGGCTAGCATCGACGGCAAACTTGCTCGTCTGCTGCATACGCGGCAGCCCAAACGCATGATACGCGCACGATGCAAACAGGGGCACGCGATGGCGCATCATATTGCCCGTGCGCCGCTCCCGCACCGCCTCGATCACGGCATCAATCTGCGCCTCGGCAGCTCTATTGATACCCTCAACCTTTTGAGGGTCAGACAGGTCGAAAACAGGCGTCCAGGTATCGGGCATCTTGACGCTCATCGCCGCATCTAACTCGAGCCCACGCTCGTGCAGCAGATCGCGGGCGAACTTGGCCGATTGCCCGGTCGTCGAACCATATGTCGAGACATAGAACGTATAGGGGCGCTCGCCGCCCTTTGTGCCGGCAGCAACCGATAGGTCGACAGTCTTCAAAAACTCGATCATTGGCGTCGGCAAGCCCCAGGCGTATACCGGGGCGACAAACCCCAGCCGACAGGGGCCTTCCATCACAGCAAGGTGAAGGATCTCGGCATCAAAGCGCTCAATCGACACAACCTTGTCGTCTGTCGCCGCTGCAATGCGACGCGCCACATGTTCGCTGTTCCCCGTCGCGCTAAAGTACAGGATCATCTCGTGCCCCTCTGGAGTTGACTCGCGATTAACCGTGCTACTTGCGCAGCGGCTTGGGCAGCGGAATGCCGGCGGCGATAACGGCGGCGATGATCATGCAGACGATACCCTTGAGTGGGAAGCACATGAGCAGCAGGCCCACGACCATGACCGGCTGACGCATGACCGCACCCATCGTCGATGCCGTGCAGACGGCGACGCAAAAGACCGGATCGGCGCCGGTGAGGATGGCCAGTCCGTAGCCCAGGCTTACGCCCGAGAAGATAACCGGGAAGAAGTGACCGCCGCGCCAACCAAGGTTGATGAGGGCGGGGGTCAGCATGGCCTTGACCAGACCGGTCGCGATAAGCACGCCGGCGGGAATGGTCAAGTAGGTTTCCATGAGCACGTCGGCCTGGGTCTCGCCGGCAAACATGGTGTAGGGCAGGACCGTGCCGCAGATGGCGAGCGCCAGACCGGCTAGCATGGCCTTGACGACAGGACGCTCCCCTATTGCATGGGCAAGCGCTTCGCTCGCGTGCTCAGAGACAAAGTACAGCCAGCCGCAGATTGTTCCGATCAACGACAGAGGGACGAGCCAGGTAAGCTCTAGGTTGCCCACCTCGGCGGACTCGAACCTGGGCATGCCCATGCCGCCGCCCACAAGCTGGCCAAACAGCAGGTAGGTACCCAGACCGCCGGCAATCGCAATACCGTAGACCACCGTCTTTTGCGCCTTGGGCAGCTTGATCGTGATCTCGTCGGATGCGGGCTCATCGTCATTAGCGCTCTGGCCGTCGGCGCTACCGGCAAGCGGCGCCACAAAGCCAAAGACGGGCGCGGTAAAGAGCGCCGTCAGCGCGGCCTGAGTGCCCAACAGCGTAAGCTCCCTAAACTCGGCGCCAAAGCGACGCATGCGGTCGCCGACCCAGCTGCACAGACCTGCGATAACGCCGGTCAGGCCGGCCTCCGGTCCAATACTTCCACCAAACAGCAGCGGCAGCAATGCCGCGAGCGAAAGCTTGCCCAGGTTGTCGTACGGATAGCGCCCGTCTTGCTTAACCTTAGCCATCACCTGGTTGAGGTCATCGGTCTTGGTGCCTGTCATCTTTTCGTATAGACCGATTAACAGGCCGCCCAGCAGGCAGACAAAAAACGGGTACGGCAAAAAGCCAAACGGGCCGCTGGCAAGCTCGGGCGAAGAGACGCCCAGCGCGTGCGGAATCTCGGTCCATAGATAGTCGATACCGTGCTCCATAGCAAAGAAGAACAGCCAGACCGCGGCACCTGCGAACGCACCGGTCACGGCAACGCTAACTAAAAACAGCGCGCGGTTTGTGGGTTTGGCAAGGTTGTCCATCGGGTCCTCCCGCGGTCAAAGTCGACATAGATACGTTTTATTGTAGAGCGAGCGTTGCCCGAACGAGGCAACCATCCGCGCTGCAAACGGCACCATTGGGAGCCATAGTGGGGCAGGCTCAAGACTTATCCGTTGATAATCGAGGCAATCTCGGGCAAATCGTCGGCAAAGTAGATGCCGTGCTGGCGCCTCGGGCTCGAAAGCCCTTTATCGATCATGTGCCCGAGCAGCGCCTTGAGGTCGTTGTAGTAACCGTCCAGGTTATACAGAATGCACGGAGCACTCAGGTGCCCCAACGACACCGCGGACATGACCTCGGCAATCTCCTCGAGCGTGCCCGTCCCGCCGGGAAAGGCGATGAACACATCGCCGAGCTCAATCATCTTGGCTTTGCGCTCGGCCATATCGCTCGTCACGATAAGGTCGTCGATGCCGTCATGTTGAAACTCGGCCTCGATAAAAAAGCTCGGCTCAACACCCGTCACGTGTCCGCCGGCATCGAGCACACTATCGGCGAGCGCGCCCATCAGGCCCGATTCGGACCCGCCGTATACCAGCGCGTGTCCGTTGGCGCCAATCCAGTTGCCCAGCTCCTGTACCGCGGGCAGAAATGCCGGGTCATTGCCAGTGTTGGCACCCAGGTACACGGTGATGTTCATATTTGTCCCCCTGTTGTGGCGCACGACGTTCGTCTTAGCGCTGGCGTCGACGATACTCGCGCACGCGGCGTGACAGATCGGCGAGCTCGTCACGATCGAGCTCTTCCAAATGCTCAAGATCGTCCATAAAACGAGCCATGGTGTCCTTTTGACGCATCTTGATAAGCGTATTGCAGTAGTTCACCGCCACGCCCGTGAGCATGGCGATGTAGAAGATGCTGATAACGCTCAAGACGACGGTAATGGCGCGGGCAACCGGTGTCTCGGCCGGAATGTCACCAAAGCCGATGGTCGAGACCGTCTCAAAGCTAAACCACAGGCCATCGCCAAACGTGAGGGTCGTGGGCTCGGACAGCCAGACAGCCGTTGAGCACAGCAGGTAGAAGACGAGGAATAGCTCCGTAATGCGCACGAAGCCCGCCTGGCGTAACACGTCAGCAAGCGTCCTGAGCTTTTTCATCGCGACCCTTTCCACGGACAACCAATCACGTTCGCTCGGTATTGTCCCACGCCTCCCCCGCAAACGGAACTAGTCATCGGGGACGTTCTTAAATGACTAGTCAAACAAGAACGTCCCCGATGACTAGTCGTTTAAGAACGTCCCCGATGACTACCAGCTGCCGCCTGGGCAGGCTGAGCTGGTATCCTCATGCGGTAATGTCTCGATTCGTTAGGATTGCATGTGAGAGCTGCCACTGTCCTTCGTTCAGTTATATATCGCACCCTGGCCGTCGCGCTTGCCGCGCTTGCCGTGCTGAATTCCATCGCGCCTGTCCAGGCTTTTGCCGATGACTCTAGTCAGCAGGTCAAAACGGTCCGCGTTGGTTGGCTCGTCAACAACGAGGGCTTCCAGGACGGCACCCCCGGCGAGCGTCTCTCGGGATGGGGTTACGAGTACCTCCAGACCCTCTCGTACTACACACCCGGCTGGCAGTACGAATACGTCTCCGGCACCTTCACCGAGCTTATGGAGAAGCTCGAAGCCGGCGAGATTGACCTCATGCCAAACATCTCCTACTCCGAAGAACGCGCCCAAAAACTGCTCTTCTCATCGAACCCCGAGGGCACCGAGCGCTACTACATCTATGCCAGGCCCGAGCGCGACGATCTGGCCAAGGGTGACCCCCGAGCGCTCCAAGGCCTTACCATCGGCTGCAACCCCGGCGTTATGCAAACCTTCGTTGGCCAGCAATGGCTCGCCAACGAAGGAATCGCCTGCACATACAAGGAGTATGACGGAAACTCCGTTCTCTTTGATGCGCTGGCAAACGGCGAGGTCGATGCCGTCATCATGAACGACACGACCTCGTCGCCCAGTGCCTCCCCCATGTTCTACATTGGTTCGAGCGACTACTATTTTGCCGTCCCCAAAAGCCGCCCCGACCTGATGGACGACATCAATGCCGCCATGTCGGCAATCGCCCGCGTCAACCCACGCTATAACGACGAAGTCAAATCTAACTACTCGGCCCAAAACAGCGGTTCATCATCGCTCAACGGCCCCGAACGTTCCTGGCTCAAAACAAATGACAACACCATCACGCTCGGCTACATTACGGGCAGACTCCCCTACTGCAACGAAGACGAAAACGGCGAAATGGAAGGCTCGCTCGCATCGCTTGCGACGACGTTGCACGATAAATTTGGCATTACGGTCAAAACCGTCGCCTTTGATAGCTACAAGATGATGTCAAATGCCCTGTCAAAGGGAAGCATAGACGTTGTGCTGCCGGTATACCGAGATTACTGGTTTGCCGAGCAATCAGGCGTTGTGCAGTCGATATCGTTGGGGACCATATCCCTCACCGCCATCCACACCGGCAGCGACCTGAACAAAGACCTTCAGAACATCGCCTGTACCAAATCATCGTTTGTCAACAAAAATGCACTTGAAAGTCTGTTCCCCACAGCGACCGTGACCGAATACCAATCCGACGATGAAGCGTTCGACGCCCTCAGGAAGGGAACGGCGCACTGCATCGTCGCTCCCAGCTCACGCATAAAAACCATCGGCGACCGTCATGATCTCAAGGACTACGAGACGGTCGAGCTCCCTGACACCTGTGAGCTCTCGTGCTGGATTTCGCGCGGAAAGCCCGAGCTGCTGGGAATCATCAACAAGGGCATCATCAATGCCGGAGAATCGCTCTCCGCAAGCAATTACTCCTCCACGTCGTACACGACCCAGGAATCAGACACGCTTCAATTCCTTTTTCGCAACCGCACCGCCATTGCCGCTACCCTCATCGGTATGTTGTCGGTCGGCATCGTCCTGCTCATCTGGGCGCTCGTGCGCGCTCGAACCGAGCGCAAAAAAGCCGACGCTGCCAACGCCGCTAAGACGGCATTCCTCACGCGCATGAGCCACGACATCCGTACGCCGCTCAACGGTATCCTGGGCCTTATCGAGATTGAGGAATTGAAGGAAGGCGATATCAAGGTCGCCCGCGAGAGCCGTGCCAAGGCGCGCGTTGCCGCCAATCACCTGCTCTCGCTGATCAACGACATCCTCGAGATGGGCAAAATCGAAGACCGCAAGCTAACACTGGAGCATGCGCCTTTTAACCTCAAAGAGCTCTGTGACAATACGCTGGTTCTGTGCAAGCTCCGCGCGTCCAGTAACGGCATCACCATGCAGGACAATAGTCTGCCGTACGCCACGGGGCCATACATGATCGGCAGTCCCACCCATATCCGACAGATCATGATCAACCTGTTAGACAACAGCATTAAGTACAACAAGCACGGCGGCTCCGTCACCTTTAGTTCAAAGACCAAGCCACTCGATAACGGACGCGCACTCTTTTGCTTTAGCGTTTCGGATACCGGCATTGGCATGACTCCCAAGTTTTTACAGCATATCTATGAGCCGTTTGCCCAAGAAGGTGACGATGCGCGCAGCAAGTTCCAAGGAACCGGCATGGGCATGCCAATCGTCAAGTCGCTTATTGAACTGATGGGCGGCACCATCGAAGTCACCAGTGAGCTCCATGTGGGCACCTCGTTCTACGTGGAGATTCCGCTCGATATCGACGAGAATCCCCAGGCGCGGGCGAATACGGTTGAGAGTGCGCCCGACTGCTCGCTCACCGACATGAACGTGCTGCTCGCCGAAGACAACGAATTGAATGCCGAGATTGCCCAGACGCTGCTAGAATCCGAGGGCGTCGTGGTCACCCGCGCCGCCAACGGCAACGAGGTCGTCGATCTGTACCTATCGCATCCCGCCGGCAGCTTCGATGCGATCCTGATGGACATTATGATGCCGGACATGGATGGCTATGAGGCAACCCGCGCGATTCGTCTGAGCGAGAAGGTCGATGCAGCCGATATCCCCATCATCGCGCTCACCGCCAATGCCTTTGCCGAGGACGCCAAGGCGGCACACGATGCCGGCATGAACGCCCATCTGTCCAAACCGCTCGACTTTAACAAGCTCAAAAACATACTCGCCCGCATCAAGAAAAACGGATCCGTTTCGCTATAGTTTGTGCTCAACCACCACGCACGACCAGAAAGGAAGCCAACGATGTTTAGGCCCTTACGTCGAAAGAAACGCGCCATCACTGACGAGGAAGCGCGCGAACTGCTCGCTACCTGCAAGCGCGGCGTCTTTGCCGTCAACGGCGACGATGGCTACCCGTACGCCATTCCCGTCAACTACTTCTTTGACGCCGAGCACGACAAGATTTATTTCCATGGCGCCAAAGCCGGCCACAAGGTCGACGCACTCAAGCGCGATGACAAGGTCTGCTTTACCGTTTACGGCAACGAGTGGCACAAGGACGGTGACTGGGCTCCCTACGTTATGAGTACCGTGGTCTTTGGCCGCTGTCGCCTGGCGAACGACACTCCCGCGTTTATCGAAGACAAAGTCCGCCAGCTCGCCCTTAAGTACTACCCTTCTGCCGAAGAAGTCGAAGAGGAAATCGCCAAAGACATCAAGGGCGTCCAGCTCTACGAGATTTCGATTGAGCATCTTTGCGGCAAGCAGATTCAAGAAAAGTAAGCCCCTCAGCAGGCCTCATCAATAATAATATGGCCCGGTTCCAACCCACCTTGGAACCGGGCCATATGCTTATGAAGCGTCGGCGGCGATGTGCGCTAGCGCCTCGACGAGCTCTTGCGAGCTCACAGGTTTGCTCAGGTGCGCGTTCATGCCCGCCTCACGCGAAAGCCTACGGTCGTCGGCAAAGGCGTTGGCACTCACGGCGATAATCGGCGTGGTCGCGGCATCCTCGCGATCGAGTGCTCGAATCTGACGCGTGGCCTCAAGGCCATCGATACCAGGCATCATGATGTCCATCAACACCACGTCGTACTCGTGCGGTGCGCTCGCGGTAAACATCTCGACGGCAGACTCACCATCCTTAGCATGCGTCACGATGGCACCGGCACGGCTGAGCGTAAACTGCGCGATCTCGGCATTCAGATCGTTATCCTCTACGAGCAAAACGCGCAAGCCCTGGAGCGCATCGCCGTCTCCCGCATCCGCGGGAACTGCCTGAGGAATCTCGGAGCGGTCGCACTTCTCGAACGGCAGGCGAATGGTAAACGTCGTCCCCTGCCCCAAGACACTCGTAAAGCTCATGGTTCCGCCCATAAGCTCGACCAGCTGTTTTGCGATAGGCGCGCCCAGGCCAGTTCCCGACGAAGCGCCTTCCACCTGCTGCTCCTCGCGGCAAAACGGCTCGTAGAGGTGCTTTTGGAACTCATCGCTCATGCCAATACCGTTGTCGGCGATCGTGTATTCATAGACGGGGACGCCATCCGCTGGCTCCACCTCGCGGCACACCAGGCGGACATAGCCGCCCTGGCGGTTGTACTTGACGGCATTGCCGGCAATATTGAGCAACAAACGCTTGAGGTGCGTCACGCTCACCCGCGCATAGGGATGATTAAGCGTCTGCTGGTCGGAGATAATTGTCACCAGACGCTCCTCGGCCTGGCGCTCCAGAATATCGCGCACTTCACAGTTGAGGGCCACCAAATTTATGGGCACGAGGTTCAGGTCGACCTGCCCGCTCTCCAGGCGACTCATATCGAGCGCCTCGTTGGCAAGGTCGAGCAGCAGTCCCGATGCCGTCCAGATTTTTGAGCGGCACTCAGTCTGCTTTTGCAGATCGTCCGCATTGGCATCGCCAACCTCGACCATGCCGCGAATGCCGTTGATGGGCGTGCGCAGATCGTGGCTCATGCGACGCAGAAACTCCGTCTTTGCCGAGTTGGCAGACGAGGCCTCACGCGCCGCCTTTGCCAGCTTGTCGCCATAGTCGCGCTCCTGCTGCAGCAAGTCCGTCAAACGTCGACGATCAGCGCGGCGACGCACCGTCACAACAACGGCTATAACACCGCCGTAGAGCACCAGCACGCCGGCGGCAACAGCCGCGGCGACCTCAAAGTAGCGCTGCGCCGAGGCATAGGTGTACACATAGAATTTGTGCGCTTTTCCAAATGTGCCCAAATACCACTCGCCGTCGGCGTTAACCAATCTGACCTTACCAGCCAGGCATCGATCCTTAATACCATCGACAATGAAGACGTCCGTCGCAGGCAGATCGAACACGCCCAATACGGTGGGTTCAACGGCATTGGTCGCAACGACCTTGCCGTCGCTTTCGATCACGATATTGCCGCTATCGATGGTTTCATAGCCTTCGAGCAAACTCTGCAGTTTGAGCGTATTGCTTGCAACCGCCTTCGCGCTCTGATGCCTTACCGCGATAACGATACCCTCGCCATCCTGCCGAGTCACGCAGCCAATGTCTGCGACCGAATCATCCGCAAGCGTGATGCGGGCGGTATAGGACTTAAGCGGATGAGTTGCCACCTCCAGCACGGGCGCTTCCTTGAGATACGTAGCGAGCGACCCGTAGCCCACATCGCCCGTCGAGGACTCGGACACCAAATTGCCCGATGCGTCCGTCACAATCAGCGCGCTCACGTTGAACTGGTCGGCGTATTGCTCCAGCATGGCGTTATCCACCGAACCGTCGCGCTCCATATCGCGAGCAGCCTCTCCGGCAATCTCCATAACGCGAATCAGGTTTTTGGTCGCATAGGCGCTGTTGAACGCATCGTAGGAAAGACTCTGCGTCGCCACGTAATCGACAACGTCGGCAAAGCGCTGCTCGGCCTGGGCTGTCGTGTAACCGTAGCTCATCATGCCGGCAACAACCGAGAGCGCTATCCCCAGCAGAGCGACAAGGAGCCATGCCCCTGTCGAACGATTGTCCCGCTCCTGAGCGGCGTGGTCGGGCGCATCGATCATGACAGGCCCTCCATATTCAAAAATGGCGAAGGGTCATCAAAGTACTTTGACACCAGACGTTCCATGGTGCCATCGGCAAGCATTTCTTGGTAGGCATGAGTGAGCTTGACGTCGATGCCGCGCGTATCGTTGATATCGAAAGCGGTGCCCAAACCAACCTTTAGCAGCGGCTCATCCAAAATGCGATATGTCACACCATAGTCTTTTTCGTAGGTGAGGAACGAGGACTCATGCGCGGCGATAGCGTCGACCAGGCCCTCGACGAGCGCCGGGTTCAGATATGAACCGTCCGAAAAGCTGTAGAGCTCCTTGATCTGCGGAACGTTTTCATTTGTGCGATTGAGCAAAATGCCCTCGGGCTTGGTGGTGGACTGAACCGCCACGATCTTATCCTCAAGATCGGCAAGCGTGTAGATATCGCTCTGGGGATCGACCGCGACCACCTGGCGGCTCGCAAGGTACGGGCCGGCCCAACGATATTCGTTTTCGCGACCCGTCATACTAAAGCTGCCCATGACACAATCGAGTTCGCCGCTCGCCAGCAGCTCTTTCTTCTTTTCCCAATCGATCATCTGGTATTTTGGCTTGTAACCAATGCGGGCCAAAGCCTCGGTTAATATCTCGACGTCCAGGCCAACGATATCGCCGTACTCGTCGGTATACACAAACGGTGGATAGAGGTCACTGCCGACGTTGAGCGTCTTAAGGTCGTCGTCCTTGGCCTGCGAGGCGTCAGGGGCTTTTGATGCTGGCGTCGAGGCTTCGTCATTGTGCCCGGAACAGCCGGCCATCGCTATGACAAAGGCGCTCGCCACTGCAAGCGCGACAAACAACGAAATGGCAGCCGAGCGACGGGGTCTTTTCATCGAACTCCAGACGATCCTGTTTACAGACTGAAATGGTTAAAGATAATAGCAAACAAAACCACACGAGTACCCAATGGTTACAGACGTTTTACCATGCGGGGCCTTCCGGCCGACTTGGCAGAAGACCCCGCATGCAGCGCACGCT
>CABUAL010000009.1 GCA_902489515.1 uncultured Collinsella sp.
CGGCCCCTCCCGCCCCGGCCGGCCAGGTCAACTACACCGTGTACTGCGGCAGGTCCTGCAGGGCGATGACGTCCATGCCCATGTCGTTGGCGCTGCCGTGACCCTGCTGGTCCTCGCGCACGGCCTCGATGGCACTCACGTATGTGTTGGCCGCGGACATCGCCGTCACGCAGGTCACGCCGCGGCGCACCGCCTCGGTACGCAACAGATAGCCGTCGCCACGCGAACCCGGGCCGTACGGCGTGTTGATGATTACCGCAATCTTGCCATCGGCGATGAGATCACCGATGTTGGGACGCTCGCCGTCGTGCGGGCCGCTAATCTTCTCCACGACCTCGCAGGTCACGTTGCCGCCGCGCAGCACGCGCGCCGTGCCCTCGGTGGAGCAGATATCAAAGCCCAAGTAGCGCAGGATACGCGCGACCGAAAGGATGTGGCGCTTGTCACGGTCGCACACGCTGATGAACACCTTGCCGGCGCTCGGGTCGGGCAGCTTGTAATCGATTGCCAGCTGCGTCTTGGCGTATGCCTCGGGATAGCTCTTGGCGATACCCATGACCTCCCCCGTCGACTTCATCTCGGGCCCCAGGATAACGTCGGCGCCCGGGAAACGGCCCCAGGGCATAACGGCTTCCTTCATGCAGAACCAGTCCAGCTGGCGCTCGTCGCTCGGCAGGCCCAAGCTCGCGATGGAATCGCCCGCCATGATACGCGCCGCGCACTTGGCCAGCGGCACGCCGGTGGCCTTGGAGATGAACGGCACGGTACGGCTGGCACGCGGGTTGGCCTCGATCACGTAAACGGTCTCGCCCTTGATGGCATACTGCACGTTGACCAGACCGCGGACTCCCAGCGCCATCGCGATGCGACGGGTGGTCTCGCGAAGCTTTGTCTGCAGGCTCTCGCTAAAACTGAACGGCGGGATGCAGGTCGCAGAGTCGCCGGAGTGAATACCGGCCTCCTCGATATGCTCCAGGATACCGCCGATATAGACCTCTTCGCCATCGCACAGGGCGTCGACATCGGACTCAATCGCACCCTCCAAGAAGCGGTCCAGATACACCGGGTAGTCGGGGCTAATGCGCGCGGCCTCGGCCATGTAATCGCGCAGATGCTCGGCATCGTAGGCGATCATCATGCCGCGGCCGCCCAGCACGTAGCTCGGACGCACCAGCAGCGGGTAGCCGATATGCGCGGCCACGGCCTCGGCCTCCTCAAACGAGGTTGCCTGGCCCGCCGGCGGGTACATGATGCCCAGCTTGTCGAGCAGAGCGGCGAAGCGCTCGCGGTCCTCGGCAAAGTCGATGGCATCGGGCTTGGTGCCCATGATGTTGACGCCACTCTCCTCGAGCATGCGCGCCAGCTTAAGCGGAGTCTGGCCGCCGAGCGTCACCACGACGCCGTCGGGTCGCTCAACATCGATAACGTCCATGACGTCCTCGTAGGTGAGCGGCTCAAAGTACAGGCGGTCGGACGTGTCGTAGTCGGTCGAGACGGTCTCGGGATTGCAGTTGACCATGATGGTCTCGAAGCCGCGGGCTGCCAGCGCGTAGCTCGCGTGCACGCAGCAGTAATCGAACTCGATACCCTGGCCAATGCGGTTGGGGCCGGCGCCCAGGATCATCGCCTTGGGCTTGTCCGCCGGCGTGGTCTCGTCGGGAGCCACGCACTTCTTGGCATCCGGGCTCGTGCGGTAGATGTTCTCGTACGTCTTGTAGTGGTACTCCGTGGCGCTCGAGAACTCCGCAGCGCAGGTATCAACCGTCTTCATGCTGGGAACCACGCCCAGGCCCTTGCGATAGGCGCGCACAAAGCGCTCGTCCGAGCTGGTCAGCGCGGCGATCTCGGCGTCGCTCGTGCCGTACTGTTTGAGCAGGCGCATCGCGTCGGCGTCGACATCCTCCACACGCAGGCCGCGGATGCTCTCCTGGACCTGCACCATGTCATTGATACGGTTGAGGTACCACGGATCGATACCGCAGATGGCATGGATGCGAGCGATGTCCCAGCCACGGCGCAGGGCCTCGACCACAAAGAAGATGCGGTGCTCGGTCGGCGTTGCCACGGCTTGAGCGAGCTCATCGTCGCTCAGTTTGTCGGCACCTTCCTTGCCACCGGCGCAAATGCCCTGGTGGCCATCCTCCAGCGAGCGCATAGCCTTGCCAAAGGCCTCCTCAAAGGTGCGACCGATCGCCATGATCTCGCCCACGGCCTTCATGCGCGTGGTGAGTGTGGGGTCGGTACCCTTGAACTTCTCGAAGGCAAAGCGCGGCACCTTGACCACACAGTAGTCGATTGTGGGCTCAAAGCAGGCGGGCGTAGCCTTGGTGATGTCGTTGACGATCTCGTCGAGCGTGTAGCCCACAGCCAGGCGCGCGGCGGCCTTGGCGATGGGGAAACCCGTGGCCTTGGAAGCGAGGGCGGACGAGCGGCTCACGCGCGGGTTCATCTCGATGACGATCAGGCGGCCGGTGTTGGGGTTCACGGCAAACTGCACGTTGGAGCCACCGGTCTCGACGCCGATCTTCTCCAGAATGGCGAGCGAGGCCACGCGCATGCGCTGATACTCAAGGTCGGAGAGCGTCTGCGCCGGCGCCACGGTGATGGAGTCGCCGGTATGCACGCCCATGGGGTCGAGGTTCTCGATGGAGCACACGATGATGCCGTTGCCGGCGTGATCACGCATGACCTCCATCTCATACTCTTTCCAGCCCTCGATGGACTCCTCGACCAGCACCTCGTGGGCAGGCGAGAGCTCCAAGCCCTGGCTCACGATGGAGACGAGCTCCTCGTGGGTGTGAGCGATGCCGCCGCCGGCGCCGCCGAGGGTAAAGCTCGGGCGCAGTACGCAGGGATAACCCACGCGCTCGGCGATGGCCTCGGCGTCGGCCACGCCGTAGGCATAGCCCGAGCGCGCGACCTCCAGGCCAATCTCGGCCATGGCCTCGTTAAAGAGCTTGCGGTCCTCGCCGCGCTCGATAGCGGCCAGGTCGCAGCCGATCATCTCGACGCCGTACTTGTCGAGCGTACCGTCCTTTGCCAGCTCGACGGCGGCGTTCAGACCGGTCTGGCCGCCCAGCGTGGGCAGCAGCGCGTCCGGGCGCTCTTTCTTGATTACGCGCTCGATAAATTCGGCGGTGATGGGCTCGACATAGGTGCGGTCGGCAAGACCCGGGTCGGTCATGATGGTCGCCGGGTTGGAGTTGACCAGGATGACCTCAAAGCCATCCTCCTTGAGCACCTTGCAGGCCTGGGCGCCGGAGTAGTCAAACTCGCAGGCCTGGCCGATAACGATGGGGCCCGAGCCAATGACGAGGATGCGCTTGATGTCAGTACGTTTCGGCATGTTTAAAACCTCCTAGAGAGGCTGACTCAATGTTTTGAAAAAGTCAGCGAGGGTGCAGCTGGTGCATCAGGTTGCCGTGATGCGAGGGCGCGCTGGGCTTATGCCCGCGCGTCCGAAGCAGAACGGCAAGATGATGTGCCAGATGCAGCCGCAGCGTCGACCGGTCCGCCGTTCGGTAGAACGGCGGAACCATCGTCGGCAAAATTCCAGCCAGCCAGGCGGTCCTTCGCGGTGTCGATGTCCAGGTAGTTCTCCTCGCCGTCCATGAGTCGCGTAAAGGCGGTAAAGAGATAGTGAGCATCGGTGGGGCCAGGCGAGGCCTCGGGGTGGTACTGGACCGAGAAGCACGGGGCGTCGAGCAGCTGGATGCCCTCGGCGGTGCCGTCGTTGAGGTTCACGTGCGTCAGGCGAATGCGGCCAAAGCGCTCGTTCATCACGACCGGCGCGATTCCGCGGCGCACCCAGACGCGCAGATCTCCATCGGCCGCATGCTCGGTCTCGCCGCCGGAAAGCTCGGGGACAAGCTTGCCCAAGCTGGGGAACAGCAGGCCAAAGCCATGGTTTTGTGCGGTGATCTCCACGCGACGGCTTACCAGGTTCATGACCGGCTGGTTGCCACCGCGGTGACCGAACTTAAGCTTTTCCATCTGGGCGCCGCAGGCCAGGCTGATCATCTGGTGACCAAGGCAAATACCAAAGACCGGCACCTTGCCGATCAGCTGCTGCACCTGCTCGTAGGTCTCCACCACGGCGTCGGGGTCGCCGGGGCCATTGGACAAAAAGACGCCGTCGGGATTCATGTCGAGCACCTCGCTCGCGGGCGTATTCCACGGCACGACGGTAAGGTCGCAGCCGGCGCGGACCAGCCCTTCCAGAATGCCGCGCTTCACACCGCAGTCGTAGGCGACCACTTTGTGACGGGCAGGAGCGGCAGCCGAAAGCGCAAAGTCATGCGTGGCAGGCAGGTCGGCGGCCACAAACTCATGAGGCGCGGGGCAACTTACGGTCTTGACCAGGTTCTCGCCTACCAGCGTAGGCGCTGCGGCCAGACGCTCGGCAAGCTCGTCGACGTCGAAGATCTCGGTCGAGATAATGCCCATCTTGGAACCATTGTCGCGCAGATGGCGCACCAGAGCGCGGGTGTCGACACCCTCGATAGCAACGATGCCGTGTGCGCGCAGGTACTCCGGCACGCTGACGGCCGAGCGCCAGTTAGAAGGCGTGGCGCACATGTCGCGAACGATCATGCCGCGCATGGCCGGAGCGCTCGCAGAGCGCACGGCGTCGCCGGGGAAGGCCGACTGGACGTCGGTCTCGTCGATACCGTAGTTGCCGATCTGCGGATAGGTCATGGTTACGATTTGGCCGGCATAACTCGGGTCGGTCATGACCTCAAAGTAGCCCTCGAGCGAGGTGTTGAAGCAGACTTCGCCGGTCGCGGTGCCCTCGGCGCCGCATGCACGTCCATAAAAAATGGTCCCATCCTCAAGATACAGGATGCAGGGACCACAGGTGCCCTTGCTGGTTTTGGCCAGCATACGCTGGCAAAGCTCGCTGGGCGCGAAGGTGCGGGCGGCAGCGCCCGCGGTATGGTTGTTCGCCATAGTTCTCCTTCCCGGTCTCACAGGACCGGCTTAAAGGTGTGTAGTTAGGCCTCGCGGTATTGTAACCGTAAGCATGCCTCATGGCGTTAATTTCATCGAAATGTTTACGAAATGATAATTATGACTTTCTATGCATAATGATTTTTCTAGGACGGGGATTAAAAATCATCCCGCGAGGCTTGTGGCTCACGCGGGATGATGACGTCTTACTTTTTCTTATCCTGCTCCAGCAGTTTGGACGGTGTGCGATCGGGCTTGCCGCCGCGGAAAATCTCGCGGCCATGCAGACGATGCTCCAGATCGCGCTCGGCCTTTTCCTCGTCAATCTTGGTCTGGCTCACCACCGGGTCCTCAATCAACGACGACACCGAGTTCACCTGCTTCTGAATGCGCTCGGCGATGGTGTCATCCATACTCACGATGCGCATCTTCCAGTCGATACTCGTGGCGTTGGATGAGCTCTTGGTCCACACGAACGTCAAAATGGCGCTCTGGTGGCCGCGCGCGGGGAACATGCCAAAGAAGGAATCGTGCTGAATGTTGCTATCCTCGTCGATACAGGCGTGAACGTTATACACCACGCGGTCGATCTTATCGTTGAGCAACGCGTTGGTCGCAAGCGCCGCGGCCTGAATCTGCCCGTTGGACAGCAGCTCGAGCTCGTTGGCAGACGATGTGTCCAACACCGTCACCTCGACCGTGCCCGTGCGTTCATCGGCTTCATCGACGGTAAAGTCGAGCGGGAACTGCGTAAAGCCGTTGCCCCATTCAAGTCCACCCTTGAGCGCGGTCGAAACGGTATCGACCGAAACGCTCTCGGACAGGTTGGCGGTGTTCAGACGACGCATCACGCCGTAGCCAATCTGCATGCCCACGATCAGCACCAAAATACCGATGACCACGGCCATCGCGGTCTTCGTAATGGTATGGCTCACCTGCGAGCCCGAAGGATCGTCCTCGGACAGCGGGTCGATATGTTTTGCCTGGCTCGCGCGGTCCTCGCTGCGCAGCTGCGCTAGCGCCGCTTTGTCACCGCGCTTGGCCGCAGCCTCCTTCTCACGCATGCGCTCGGTACGCTTTTTGGCGAGCGTGGGATCCAAGACGCCGGATGCATCGATTTCGGAGAATAACTCCGTCACTTCTTCCGGAGTCAAAGGGTTCTTGTCAGCCATAAACTTCCTGTCATATCAATCAGTCGAGCTCGTGCGCACGCGCACCTTCGAACTGCATTCGATAGTAACGGGCATAGGTGCCGCCACGGGCGAGAAGCTCCTCGTGCGTGCCACGCTCCACAACGCGACCATGCTCAACGGTCGCAATCTCATCGGCATGCTTAATGGTCGAAAGACGGTGGGCGATAATAATCGTGGTGCGGCCGCGTGCCAGCTCTTCGAGTGACTCCTGCACCGCCTCCTCGCTCTCGTTATCCAAAGCACTCGTCGCCTCGTCCAAAATCAGGATCTTGGGGTTCTTGAGAAACACGCGCGCGATGGCAACGCGCTGCTTCTGTCCGCCCGAAAGACGGCTGCCGCGCTCGCCCACCACGGTGTCGTAGCCCTGCGGAAGCGACTCGATAAAGGCATCGATGTTGGCGCGACGGGCGGCCTCGGCGATCTCTTCTGCCGTGGCGCCCGGCTTGCCGTAGGCGATGTTCTCGCCAATCGTACCGTCAAATAGATAGACATCCTGCTGCACCAGGCCGATGGCGCGGCGCAGGCTCTGCTGCGTCACATCGCGCACGTCCTGGCCGTCGATGCTAATGGATCCGGCAGCCACGTCATAAAAGCGCGGCAGCAGCGAACAGGTCGTGGACTTGCCACCGCCCGAAGGGCCAACCAAAGCGATGGTCTGCCCGGGCTTGATGGACAGATTCATATGGTCGATAACGGGACGCTCGTCGGCATAGCCCTCGCCCAGCTCGACATCCTCGTAGTTAAAGCACACGTCGTGATACTCCACGGCGCCGGCAGTCACCTGCAGATCCGTAGCGCCCGGCTTGTCCTGGATATCCGGCGCGGTCGAGAGCACCTCGTCCATACGTTTAAAGCCGGCGATAGCCTTCTGATACGTTTCGGCCGAATTGACGAGCGTCTCGAGCGGCGTGCAGAACAGCGAAATATAGAGTGCGAAGGTCGCCATATCGACCGCCTGTAGCTGTCCCTGGGCGACCAGCCATCCGCCCAGCAGCACTACGATCACATAGAGCACACCCGAGAGCAGGCCATACGTCGCGGTATAGACGCCCATGGCGTGATACATGTTCTCCTTGGACGAAAGATAGCGATTGTTGGAGGCGCGGAACTTGAAGCGTTCGGTCTCCTCATTGGCAAAACTCTTGACCACGCGTATGCCCGCCAGCGAATCCTGCAGCTGTGCATTGATGCCGCTGATCTTTTTGCGGTTGTCGCTAAAGACCTCGCGCATGCGCATGTTCTGCCAAAACATGATGACCGCAAACGCCGCCGTCACCACGGCCATGGCAAGCGCCAGCACCGGGGCGATGGTAAAGAGGATCACAAACGAGCCGATGATCTCGATGCCGCAGATGATGATCCACTCGGGCACGTGGTGCGCCGCCTCGCAGATATCGAACAGGTCGTTGACCACGCGGCTCATCATGTCGCCCGAGCTGTTGCGGTCGAAGTACGCAAAGCTAAAGCGCTCATACTGGTCGAACAGGTCCTCGCGCATCTTGGACTCCATACGCGCGCCCATCACGTGACCCCAATAGCTCACAAAATAGCGGCAGGCGCAGCGGACGGCATACATCAGCACCAAGCCCACCGCGATCATGCCGAGCGCCTGCATAATGGCAGCCTGACCCTGAGTAAACAGCCCACCGGTCAAATTGCGCAGGATAATGGGGAACGCCAGGTCAATGGCGGCAAGCACCAGAGCACAAACAGTATCAGCAACAAAAAGCCCCATCTGGGGCTCGTAATACGAAAGAAACCTCTTCAGCATGTGATCCTCAAAGAAATATCAGCAACGTAAGGCCCTGGGACAAAGCAATCAGTAGTACTTGTCCCAGGGCTATCCCCACTCGTTAAAGCTCCGTGCCCCCAAGGCGGTGTGCGATGCTGTCGCAGGCCAAGGCGCCCACGACGGTCTTGGCGTCTTCGATCTTGCCGTCGAGTACGGCGTCGATCAGCTCATGCAGCGGCACCAGGTCCACGTTGACAAACTCGTCATCATCGGGGTTGGGCGCATCAAACTCGAGCTTGGTAGCCAAGTAGATGTGGATGATCTCATCGCAAAAACCACAGGACGTGACAATCGACGTCAAAAAGCGAATGCGACCAGCCCTAAAGCCCGTCTCCTCATGCAGCTCGCGCTTGGCGCAATCGAGCGGGTCCTCACCTGGATCGAGCTTGCCGGCGGGAATCTCGACCGTCACGCGGTCGATGGCGGTGCGGTACTGACGCACCAGTACGATCTTGCCGCTCTCGGTCAGTGCCACAACAGCCGCCGCACCCGGATGGCGAACGATATCGCGGGCGCTGCGGCGACCGTTGGGCAGCTCAACCTCAAGACGGTGGACGTCGAGGATCTTGCCCTTCCAGGCGCACTCCTCCGAAAGAATCTTCTCGTGCAGCTCGGCATCGTGCGGGTCGTCGTCGCCCAGCACCAGCGCCGGCTCGTCAGCGACCTCGCCACCAGGCTCGCCCTCGGCGTGCCCATACATGCGGCTGTCCTCTTCGACGATCTGCGCGTCCACGAGCTCTTCGTTCTTCTCGTCCATCCGTCTCATTCCTCTCGGATTTTAGGCATCCCAGGCGTCGCGGCCGCGCAGCGCGCGCAGGCCGATATCGTGACGCAGGGTCTTGCCCTCAAAATCAATCTTCTCGCAGGCCTCGTAGGCAAGGTTGCGAGCGTTCTCGAACGTGTCGCCCAGAGCGGTCACGGCAAGCACGCGGCCACCATTGGTCACGAGCTGGCCGTCCACCACGGCAGTGCCCGCGTGGTACACGGTCACGTTCTCCATGGCCTCGGCATCGGCGATACCGGTAATGACCTTGCCTTTCTCGTAGCTGCCGGGATAACCCGCACTCGTCAGGACAACGGCCACGGCCCACTCGTCACGCCAGTCGAGTTCAATCTGGTCGAGCTCGCAGTTGGCACAAGCCAACATGACCTCGACCAGGTCGTTCTTAAGGCGCGGCAGAACGACCTGCGTCTCGGGGTCGCCAAAGCGGGCATTGAACTCCAGCACCTTGGGGCCGGCAGGCGTGAGCATAAAGCCGCCGTACAGGCAGCCGCGGTAGTCGATACCCTCGGCAGCGAGCTCGGCCACGGTCTGCTCCATGACCTTCACCATGGTGGCGTGCTCCTCATCGGTCACGATGGGCACCGGGCTGTAGACGCCCATGCCACCGGTGTTGGGGCCCTTGTCGCCCTCGAGCGCACGCTTGTGGTCCTGCGAGGTGGCCATGGGGCGCACGGTCTTGCCGTCGGTAAAGGCCAGCAGCGAGCACTCGGGACCAACGAGCATCTCCTCGATGACCACGGTATTGCCGGCATCGCCAAAGGTGCCGCCAAAGCACTCGCGCACGGCCTCCTCGGCCTGCTCAAGTTCGGTCGCCACGATAACGCCCTTGCCCGCGGCAAGGCCGTCGGCCTTCACGACCAGCGGGGCGCCCTGCTCGCGCACGTAGGCGAGAGCCGAAGCCTCGTCGGTAAACGAACCATAGGCTGCCGTCGGAATGCCCGCACGCTCCATGAGCTGCTTGGAGAACAGCTTGGAGCCCTCCATCTGGGCGCCCTCGGCATCCGGGCCAAAGCAGGGAATACCCGCCGCGCGCACGGCGTCGGCCACGCCCGCCACGAGCGGAGCCTCGGGGCCAATTACCACGAGTCCGCATCCGTGGCTCTGCGCAAACGCCGCCACGGCCGCAGGATCGCAGTCGTCGAGAACAACGTTCTCGCCGCAGCTCGCGGTGCCGCCGTTACCCGGCGCGATGTAGAGCTTGCCGGCGCGCGGTGATGCTGCGAGCTTAGCTGCCAAAGCATGCTCACGGCCGCCGCTGCCCAACAACAGGATGTCGATGGTTTGAGTGTCCGCCTTCAAGGGTGCCTCCTCTATGGATGAACGGCCCGCTCCGCGCGAGCCCTTTGCAAGCAAATATACCCCTCGGCCGCCCGTCCGGGCTGCAAAGGGGTATATCGCAATAACCAAATAGTCCCGATTACTTCCAGAATCGGTTGATGATCTGCTCGCGACCAGCGCCAACGCCAATGAACGTCACGCGGGTGTGTGCCAGATCCTCGATAAACGCCACGTAGTCCTGAGCCTCCTGCGGCAGCTCCTCAAAGCTGCGGCAGCCGGTGATATCGCACTTCCAGCCAGGAAGCTCCTCGTAGATGGGCTTGGCGTGCTCAAAGCGAACCTGATGCTCGGGCACGCTGGTATAGCGCTCACCATCGACGTCGTAGGCCACGCACACCTTGATGGTGTCGAAAGCCGAAAGCACGTCGAGCTTGGTCATGGCGATATCGGTGAGGCCGTTGACGCGCGAGGCGTAGTTGGCGATGGGGCCGTCGAACCAGCCGCAGCGACGACGGCGACCGGTGGTCACGCCGTACTCGTAGCCCTCCTCGGTCAGCGTGTGACCGGCCTCGGACTCATAGGAAAGCTCGGTGGGCATGGGGCCCGAACCGACGCGGGTGATATAGGCCTTCATGACGCCCAGCACGCGGTCGACGTTCTTCATGCCCACGCCAGAGCCGGTGATGGCACCGCCGGCGGTGCAGTTGGAAGACGTCACGTACGGATAGGTGCCGTGGTCGATGTCGAGCAGCGTCGCCTGGGCGCCCTCAAACAGCAGGTTCTTGCCCTCATCGATCATGTTGTTGAGCAGCAGGCTCGTCTCGGTGATGTAGGGACGCAGGCGCTCGGCCATCGGCAGGTACTCGTCGCAAATCTGGTCCACGGTGTAGGTGGGCAGGTTGTAGATGAGCTCGAGCTCGGGGTTCACGCGGGCGAGAGCGGTCTCCAGCTTGTCGCGGAACAGTGCCTCGTCCAGCATGTCCTGCATGCGCAGGCCAATGCGCGCCATCTTGTCCTGATAGCACGGACCGATGCCGCGCTTGGTGGTACCGATGTTCTTCTTGCCGAGCTTCTGCTCAAAGGCGCCATCCAGATCGATGTGGTACGGCATGATGACATGCGCGTTGCCGCTAATCTTGAGGTTCTTGGTGGTGATGCCGTCGGCCTCGAACATATCGATCTCCTCAAGGACAACCTTGGGGTTGACGACGCAGCCGTTACCGATCACCGACACGTGATCGGAATACATGATGCCGGAGGGCACCTGGTGCAGGCCGTACTTCTTGCCGTTGACGACGATGGTGTGGCCGGCGTTGTTGCCTCCCGAGTAGCGCACGACGGCATCGAAGTCGCCGGCGACCAGGTCGCAAATCTTACCCTTGCCCTCATCGCCCCACTGGGCACCGACCAAAACGGTTGACGGCATGTTTACTCCTTACATTCATGGACTGTCTACGCGCCACGCCGGCACGCAGAAGCACAAAACATTCCCAGTATACCCGTGCAACGGGCGCCTGTCCTACTCCTCGGCATGTGCCCCATCAAGCTCATAGAACTTGGTGGATGCCGGCAGGAACATCAGATCGACGTCGCCGATCGGGCCCGAACGGTTCTTGGCCACGACGATACGCGTAACGCCCTCGTCGGGTCGATCGTCGCGCGAGGCCTCGGCCTCGTCGGCGGAGCGGTCCAAGAACATAACGATATCGGCGTCCTGCTCGATGGAGCCCGATTCACGAAGGTCGGAAAGCTGCGGGCGCTTGCCGGTACGGGATTCGACCTGACGCGAGAGCTGCGACAGCGCGATGAGCGGGATCTTGAGCTCCTTGGCCATGATCTTCAGACCACGCGACATCTCCGAAACCTCGACGGTACGGCTCTCGGAGCGGCGTCCCGGCGGAGGACTCACCAGCTGCAGGTAGTCCAGGATGATGATTGCCTTCTCCTTGTTATGGAGCATGCGGCGGCTCTTGGCGCGAATCTCGGTCACTGTGGTGCCGGGCGTATCGTCAATCAGAATATCGAGCTTGGACAAGGTCTGCGTGGCCTCGTTGATATTGGCCCACTGCTCGGGGCTAATGCGGCCCATGCGGAAGTCACTGATCGAGATCATGGCGTAGGCGCAAATCAGACGCTGGGCAATTTCTTTGCCCGACATCTCCAGCGAGAAGAAGCCGACGGTATAACCGGCAGCGGCAGCGTTGAGCGCCAGATTCAGGGCGAACGACGTCTTACCCACAGCAGGGCGGGCGCCGATAATGATGAGCTGGCCCTCGCGGAAGCCCATGAGCATGCGGTCGAGTGACGGGAAGCCCGTGGGCACGCCCGCAGCCTGACCACCGGCCTGACACACTTCCTCGGCCTCGTTATAGGCCTCAACCATAAACTCGGTCAGCGTCTTGTAGCTCGACTTGACCTCGCGTGCCGTGACCTTGAGCAGCTTGCTCTCGGCTAGCTCCACGACCTCCTTGGTGTCGGTGGGGGCGTTATATGCCAGCGCGTTGATCTCGTTGGTGGCGCCGATCAGCTCGCGCAGCATCGAATCGCGACGAACGATGGCGGCATGGTGCTGCCAGTTCACGAGCGACAGAGTCTGACCCATCAGCTCCAAAATGTAGGCCTCGCCGCCCACGGCATCGAGCTTGTTGATGCTTCGCAGGTAATCGATCAGCGAGATGGAGTCGATGGGAATGCGGCTGTTGTACATATCGACCATCGCGGTGTAGATGGTCTTATGAATGGGCCGGTAGAAATCATCGGGCTGCAGCTCGACCTGGGCCTCTTCGACCACCTCGGGCGATAGCAGCATAGCGGCCAGTACATTGGCCTCTGCATCTTGGTTTTGGGGAAGACCCAACTTTGAGCCGCGGTCCTCGACCGTCAGCCCCGTCTCCCTATCGTCATATGCCATGAGCATCCTCATTCATATCGCTTGCGAGCATCCATAGTATCAGCCACGGTCCCAAAACGCGCCGCGCGCCGCCAATCATCACCGAACCAAACGGATGAACGGTCCTGTATATAGAACTTCGACGCAACGTTCACCATGACACTCACTCAGCGCAAAAAACAAAAGGGCGCCCTGGTTTCCCAGAGCGCCCTTCTTAGAACAAGATTGTTGCGTTGCAGCAAATGCTACTCGGCAGCAGCCTCAGTCTCGACCTCGGCGGTCTCGGCCTCGGCGACCTCAGCGGCCTCCTCGACCTCAGCCTCGGCAGCGAGCTCCTCGGCGGTAACGCCGACGAGAACGACAACCTCGGCCTTGATCTCGCGGTACAGCGAGATGGCAACGGTGTGGGCACCGGCAACCTTGATGGGCTTACCGAGCTCGACGCGCTTGCGGTCGATGTCCATACCGAGCTGAGCCTTGATGGCGTCAGCGACCATAGCGGCGGTAACGGAGCCAAAGAGGATGCCCTCGTCGCCGACCTTGACGTCAACGGTGACCGTCTTGCCCTCGAAGGCAGCCTTGGTCTCGTTGGCGGTAGCCAGACGGACGGCCTCGCGCTTGGCGATGTTGTTGCGACGCTCGTCAAGCTGCTTGAGGTTGCCCTTGGTGGCGGCAACAGCGAGCTTCTTGGGGAACAGGAAGTTCTCAGCGTAACCCTGAGCGACCTCTACGACGTCACCCTCGCCGCCCTTGCCCTTGATCTCATCGAGAAGAATAACCTTCATGATGCGTCTCCCTTCTTAGCCGCGGTCGCGGTTGCCACGAGAGGAAACCACGGGGACGGTGTACGGCAGGAGAGCCATCTCGCGGGCGCGCTTGATGGCGTTGGCGATGTCATGCTGATGCTGCGTGCAAGCGCCAGTGACGCGACGGGGCTTGATCTTGCCACGGTCGGTCATGTACTTACGGAGAAGCTGAGTGTCCTTATAGTCGATGAACTCAGTGTTCTCCTTGCAGAACTGGCAGTACTTACGACGCGGCTGACGTGCAGAAAAATCATTAGCCATGTCAAAATACCTTTCATTTGGCAACTTCGGCGAACCGAAGCCGCCTCTCACTCAAAAATAGGTGAACAACCCTTAGAACGGGATGTCCTCATCGTAGACGTCGACCGCGGGCGGCGTAGCCACCGGCGCGGCAGGACGTGCTGCGGGCGCGGGAGCTGCGGGGGCGTAACCGCCCTGATCGTAGCCACCCTGGCCACCACGGGAGCTCATAAACTCGATCTCATCGACGATGACCTCAAGCTTGCTCCGGCGCTGGCCGTCGCGCTCCCAAGAGCTGTAGCGCAGCTTGCCCTCGATCGCGACCTTGTTTCCCTTTGCCAGGAAACGGCTCACGGCCTCGGCGCGGGTGCCGAACATGGTGCAGTCGACAAAGTTGGGATAGTCCTCCCACTCGCCAGTCTGCGCGTTGCGGCGACGATCGTTCACGGCAACGCCAAAGGACAGAACCTGGGTTCCGCCGGCGGTGGCGCGCAGCTCGGGATCGCGGGTGAGGTTACCGGTGATGTTCACTCGATTGATGCTCATAACTCACTACTTCCTCTTGGGGCACAAGCCCAGTCCAAAACGACAGTCTTACTCCTGGTCGTCGCGACGGACGATCATGTGGCGGACCACAGCGTCGGTGATGCGCAGGACGCGATCAAGCTCGGCGATCTGGGTAGGATCTGCGTGGAAGTTGATGAGGGTGTAGTCACCATCGGTGAGGTCGTTGATCTCGTAGGCGAGCTTGCGCTTGCCCCACTCGTCAACGGAGTCGACCTTGCCAGCGCCCTCAGCGATCGTGGTATCGATACGCTTCATAACAGCGAGACGAGTCTCGGGGTCGAGCGACGGGTCAACAAAGAACAGCAGTTCATAAGCCTTCATATTGTCACCTCCTCTGGGCAAATGTGGCTTCAGGTCGTGAAGGTGCGCCTGAAGCAGGAAAAGACTTGGTAATAATATCTTTCAACCTCCTAGGCTGCAAGAATATGCAGCTACAACCTCATGACCTCCACATATGCCCATACTTGCACGACGTTTCATGCGCATTCCAACCAAATGCTGACCAAAAGCTTGACGGATCTGTGGACAAGATACGGTGCCGTGAGGACAAGCTGAGCCAAGTCGCAGGTCAACGGGCGCATGGTTGTGGTCGCAAAATGCATACCAGTGGCCCACAGCACCACCCAAAGATTTTTAAATTCATTGCCAAATCGCTTATAAATACCCCTTTTGAACAATTGAGTTGATCAACTACGCTGGTCGGAAGCCGTTTTTTGGCATCTCAAACCCCGCTGCAACGCCAAACGCGGCCAAGCGTTTTAAAAAATGCCAACTTTTCTGTTTGCACTTTGCGATTCCTCGTGTATACTGACTTTCGCATTTAACGGAGAGTTGTCCGAGTGGCCGAAGGAGCACGATTGGAAATCGTGTAGGCGTCAAAAGCGTCTCCAGGGTTCAAATCCCTGACTCTCCGCCAGTTAATTCCAAAGCAGGCCTTCGAGCCTGCTTTGTTTTTACCCCACGCGGAGGGGTGGCAGAGTGGTTGAATGCGGCGGTCTCGAAAACCGTTTGGCCTGTATAAGGTCACGAGGGTTCGAATCCCTCCTCCTCCGCCATTTTGGTTGAGAAAGCTCCCAGATCGGGGGCTTTTTTTCTAATATGAGAAAGCCATTGTCAATAGGCATGTTCGTTCGAGCCCGGTTTGAAACCGGGCTTTTTCGTTTCCCGTCGGGAGAGCCCGCGCACGCTGCATGGCTTAGTCGACGCTTGCCTGGCAAGCTAATATCCGCGGGCTCTTGCGGGTGCGCTTCCGGCGGTCAGCCCGGTATGTCCGCGCACCCCACCGCATTTCGATTCTCCGTCCG
>CABUAL010000010.1 GCA_902489515.1 uncultured Collinsella sp.
TGAAAGACGAGAGATAAAAATGAGAGATAACTGAGCGGCAAAGAGACAAGCAATCATGGTATTGTCTCAATACTAATTGTTCTACCAGCAAAAACATGTTTAAATGAAACAGATGGCAGACATCTTATCTTTCATCTCTCACTTATCTCTAATATGAGAGATAGCAGTAAGATGAGAGATAATTACGAGAGATAACTGAGAGACGAAGGAAATCTATTCGCGGCATTCTCCGCCGGGTCGAGCGAAAGGACATGCAGATGAACGAAAACGAGCTGACCGGTCTGCTTGAGTCTTTAAGGCGCATGGGCTCGGACGATCTTAACGTCGAGGTCAAGGAGAGCGCCACGACGCTTTCCCGCGACGTATGGGAAACGGTTAGCGCATTCGCGAATACCGCTGGCGGAATTATTGTGCTCGGCGTGAGCGAGCGCGCGGGCTTTGTCCCGGTTGAGAACTTTGAGACCGAGAAGGTGCTCAACCAATTCGTAGCGGGCATGGGTGATGCCGGCGGTCGCGGAAAACTGGCCAATCCGCCCAAATACACCATTGAACGCGTGGAGCTCCAGGGCACCGTGGTTCTGGTCATCACAATTGAGGAGCTCGACCCGTCGAGCAAGCCCTGCTATGTCATAGAGCGGGGCGCCCAGGGCGGCAGCTACAAGCGCATCGATGACAAAGATGTGCCGCTTTCATCGACCGAGGTGCTCACATTGGCGTCATACGGTCGAGCGACTCCGAGCGATCGGGACGCGGTGGCGGGTGCGGGCGCGGACAATCTCGACGAGACGCTGGTCGACCGTACGATAGATCGGGCTTTCTCGTTGACGCCCCGGGCAATGCGCGGCGCGCCGGACAAACAAACGAAGCTGGAGCGCCTAAATATCCTTGATTCCCAGGGCAATGTCACCAAGGCTGGACTCCTAGTTGTGGGCACCTACCCTCAGCAGTTCTATCCCAAGCTCTTCATTGATGTGGCTGTCCACGTGGGAGCTCAAAAGGGAGCTGCGGGGTCGCTGAGGTTCATGGACCGCACAATCTGTGAGGGAACGTTGGGCGAGATGATCTCGGATGCTGTCGCGGCCGTCGTCAAGAATTTGCGGCGAACCTCGACCGTCCAAGGCGTCTCGCGTGTCGACTCGCTGGAGATTCCCGAGGAGGTTCTGCGCGAGGCAATCGCCAACGCCGTAATCCATCGAGAATACGGGGATCGGTTCTGTGGACAATCGATTACCGTCGACGTCTTTGACGATCGTGTCGAGGTGACGAATCCTGGCGGCCTTTACGGGGGAAAGACTCGCGAGAACTTGTTTGACGGCAGCTCCCGATGCCGTAACGCGACGCTCGTGAAACTCATGTCGATTGTCCCGCTGCCGGATGGCGCAGGTTCGCTGGCTGAGGGCAATGGCTCGGGCATCCCGATGATGATCGATGCCATGCGCGCGCATGGTCTGGCCGAGCCCCTGTTCTGCCCGGGATTCGATCGGTTCAAGGTCGTACTTTACCGTTCAAAGATCGAGCCGGTCGATCATGGCGGGGGCTTAATTGTGACGGCACTCAAACACCACGGCGAGCTGGGGACGCGCGAGCTGGCAGAGCACACAGGGCTCACAATTTCCCAGGTTAGGTCGCGCGTCAACGCGCTCATTGCTCAAGGCGAGCTTGAGCCCACGGCGCCGGCGACGAGCCGCAACCGCAAGTATCGACTGTCAGAGCGCGTGGAATAAATGCGTTAGTGGACGAGGCGACCCAATAATCGACCCTCAATTGGCGCCCACTAAGGTAAAGCGGTTGTTGCCCAGTCGACGGTGATGCTGAAGACTCGGCTTACGCCGGCATGGCCCCGAACCCGTCCATCAAGAACAGCCTAAGAACCAGCTTGATGACATTTCCCGGTTTGACTTCAGCCGTGCCAAAGACGTGGCGCTCGGCGAGCTCGCTGCAGTATGCATAGATGTCGCGGATAAGGTCCGCGCCCGAAAGCGTAAACATGTAGCCTGCGTCCGAAAGCGCATTGGGCGCGGCGGGCAACTTGGCCATGTGGCAGAACGTTTGCAGGTCGGGCGCCATAGCGTCCTGGTAGCCAAGATGGCTGCCGTCTTCTTGTGCGACGAGTTCCAGCTGGCGTACTCGATTCAGCGCCGCTGCCAGCACAAAGCTCGGTGTGGGAGCATTGACGTCCTCCGTGCTCGCCACGAGTCTGCCTGCTGCCTGCGTGACAAGCCAAGCGACCTCGCGCTGGCAACGCACGGCCTTGCGTGTAACCGGCTTGATGGACGAAGAAGAAACGCTCCCCTTAGGCGGATTCGAAGCAGCCATAAGACCCTCCCATGAACAATCCGGCCCAACAAGCCCGGATGAAACACGTGCTACATCAGTATACAGGGAAGTGGGGTAGCGGGGTACAAGCGCGCCAGCGGCAAACCGAGAGCATCAACGATGTGACGATCGCGGAATGAGATCTCGTAATAATTGACTCTCGACCATATTATTGAGGGGTATGACTCGCATTCGTATGGTTGTAGGTGCTGGCGATGAACGACATTGACCTTGCTGTTCCGTTGATGGATGGACCAAGCTATGACCGTGCCTGCAGTCTCGTGCCTTCCGAATACGTTGAGGCATGGGAGTGGTTTCTGGGTGAGGAGCAGCGCGGCGGCGTTTGGACCAGCCTTCCGCACCACACCAAGGAAGATAGCCCTCAGTATCAGTATCGTTTGAGAATTGGCTCGGACTTCTTTCCCGTAACGCGGGATTCAGGGATCTTCTGGCCGGGCCAGGATCGGGTGAAGCAAGACCCCAATAAGATCTTTGCGCTCTCGGTCCATAACTCTAAAAAGAGCTTCTACACCGATGTGCCTCCGCTCTATTTGGACGATGGTACGTGGGTCATTAAGTACTCGGTTCAAGCGCCGGGTACCGTTGGTTTTCGAGACCAGAATTACAACCGTAAAATGCTCAACTGCATGGAATGTGGCGTCCCAGTCGGAGTCATATTTGCAACCGAGGTGGGCTATAAGGTGCTCGGCCTTGCGTTTGTTGAGCGGTTCGAGCCCGAAAACGGATGGTTTGTTCTGCACGGTCCTGTTCATAAAGGCGGACCGGACCCTCGTTTTGCGCCCGACATGAGTTATCTGAAGCACATACCCGTCGATATTGAGTTTGCCGGACAGGGTGTGACCGACGACGAAAAGGTCCGCTATGCGTTAAGGCGCGAGCGATTGGGGCAGCAATGGTTCCGCAAGCAGCTCGTTGCCGCCTATGATGGCCGTTGCGCGGTGTCGGACTGCGGCGTCAGCGAAGCTCTGGAGGCTGCACATATCGAGAATTACTCGGGACCCAAATCGCAGGTTGCCAGCAACGGCATTCTGCTTCGGCGCGATCTTCATTCCCTATTTGATGCTCACCTGATTTCGTTTGAGCCTGTTTGCGGCGAATATCGGCTGTGCGGATCGTACCTGCTGGATAAGACCGACTACGCTTCCTTTGCGGGTGCGACGCTAAGGCAGCCGAATGAGCGTCAGTGGCGACCCGATACGGTGTTTCTTGAGGCCCATCGCATTGAGTTCGATCGCTCGGAAAAGAAGCGTGAAAAGGCGGGGCTTCTGCCGTATTAGCGTATTTGGCTTTGGCATTCTTTGACGATCGTGTTGTTTGATCGGATCGCGTGGCGATGCAATCTCGCGCCCGCCCGCCGGTGCATGCTCTTCCTGATTTGTATAGCGAGAAGGGGCATGTATGAGCTGGCGAGGCGATATTGCGATGGGGAAGTACGGAAAACTGCCGTGTGCCCTTATCGACAACAATATGTTTCCGGGCGTAGAAGTTGATTGCGGGTCGTTTGTCGTCGCCTGCCCTTGCTGCGGCTCGCAAATACCGTGTCTCGACATTCGGTTCATCGATGCACGTGACAGGTTCAGCGACGAAGTGAGGAAACGTACGGGCGTTCATATGCCGGTGTATCCGGAGAAATGCCCTGTTTGTGGCCTCGATATCGTGTACGACGCCGGCGACGAGGGATAGGTGATGCGGAGGAGTTGGCTGTGAGTGTCTTTTGCCTCTACAAATAAATCCCCTCACCGAGCTGCTTGTGGAACTCGGCGTGATGGTCACGTGCCCAGGTAAAGAGCGCCTGGTCAAAGTCGGTGCGCGTGGCCGGGACGCCAAATACGCCGGCAACTTCGACGCGCACAAACTCCAGTGCCGGCAGCTTGTTGATGGCAGTGAGGGCAAATGGGGACGAGGGCTCCTCGAACAGATAGCGGCTGCCTTGCAGCGCGTCGCAACTGGTGCACGTGTTGCCGAGCGACGGGGCTTTGGAGGCTCGCGCGCCTACGGGCTTGTAGCCGCAGCGCTTATGAAGGTAGTCGCGGATCTCGCCCGGCACGCAGCCAAGAGCGGGCACGATGGCGAGTGCGTTGGCGTTGGCCGTGTCGATGGCAATGTGCCCGGCTTCGTTGGGCGCGTGCGCGATGGCGATGCTCTCGTCGTTATCGGTTCGATAGGGAATGCCGAAGGCCGCGACTGAGGTCTCTTTGTGACACTTCCAGCATTCGCGCTTGCCCAGTACTAGATATATATACGGCGCTGAGGGGTCGGATCGGTCAACACCGGGCAGCCACTCGGCAAAGGGCTCGGGGTTGACGCCGCTGGGTACATACCAGATCTTCTTGGTCCGGTCCCATTTGGCGCCCAGCGCCTTGGCTTCTTCTTTGTGCGAAAAGGGGACATCGAGCTCGGTGCGCATGGCGGCTCCTTGGTGCTGCAGGTGCAAGTGGCTCAAGGATACCGCAGGACGCAGACATCGCGGCGTTTTGCTGAGAAGTTGCGGCTCGGATGGGTTCGAGACGTGTTGGTCTCGGCCTCGGTGACTATTGGGGCGGTTTTGATTGACTGCGGAGTCAGCCGGGATAGGCACTTGGGTCGCTGACGCGGTTTTGTGTATGGGCAGGGTGGTTGCTTGGGCGGTTGGAGCTGCCAGCTGATTTGGCGACATAAAACAAAACAGCCCAGAGGACATAGCCTCTGAGCTGTGAACATTTGGTGGGCGATAGAAGATTTGAACTTCTGACCTCTTCCGTGTCAGGGAAGCGCTCTCCCCCTGAGCTAAACGCCCGATCAAGGGTGCGCAAGCGCGCAAGGGATAATATAACGGAGCCTGAACTCGGTGGCAAGAACATTTTTAAAAATCGCTTACATTGTGGAATTCGGGGGTCTTGTCATATCCATTTCAAAAGAGCCTGCTGTCGCGATTTGGCTGTCGCATAATGCAAGGCCGTTGCGGTGTCGAGCTATGGAAAGACACCTACGGAATTGTCCTACCGATAAGCGGACAAGCCTTCGGCTGGTGCCTTTGCCGTGGTAAGGTAAGCCGAATTGTTTCCAGGCTGTTTCGGGGGAGCGGAATGAGCAAAGAGTGTGTCGAGCAGGTCGAAGGCGCAGGGGCTTCGGTGCCGATGACCGATATATCGAACATTGATGTGCCCGAGGGCACCGACGAGCTCAGCCGCAACACCCGTCGCGCATGGCGCGACCGCCTGAACAGCGCTTCGACGCGCAAGATGATCACGGGCGTCTTGGCTACGCTGGTGGGCGGTTCGTTTTGGGGCTTCTCGGGCACCAGCGCGAGTTTTCTGTTCGATACCTACCACGTCGACACCTTGTGGCTTATGAGCGTGCGTCAGATTCTCGCCGGTCTACTCTTTATGGCCGTGGTTGTTACGCGCGACCGCGAGCGCCTGATTAAGCTCTGGACCACACCCGCCGATCGCAAGCAGCTGCTGCTCTTTACCGCCTTTGGTCTGTTGTTCAACCAGTTTTGCTATCTTTCGGCCGTGCGCCTGACGAACGCCGGAACCGCGACGGTGCTCCAGTGCCTGCAGCTCGTTATCATCATGGGCTACGCCTGCGTGACCGATCGCCGCATGCCGCGCACTCGCGAAGTCATCGGCATTGGCCTGGCTCTGGGTGGAACCTTTTTAATCGCCACCGGCGGCGACCCCACCAGCCTGAATATCTCGCCGCTTGGCCTGGCAGCAGGTCTTATGTGTGCGGTCAGCGCCACGTGTATGGCGGTGATTCCCGCCAAGATCCTGCCCGAATACGGTAGCCCCATCGTCACGGGCTCGGCAATGCTCACGGCGGGCGTGGTCTCGTGCGTCTTCGTGCAGCCCTGGGCGCATATGCCGGCGCTCGACGCTGCCGGCATCGAGGCGCTCGCGGTGTTCGTGGTTATCGGCTCGTTTTTTGCTTACATGCTTTATATGCAGGGCGTTAAGGACATCGGCTCGGTGCGCGCGAGCCTCATCGGAACTGTGGAGCCGGTTTCGGCGACCATCACCAGCGCCGTTATGCTGGGGACGGTGTTTTTGCCGACCGACCTTATCGGCTTTGCCATGATCATCGTGATGATGTTCCTTACGGTGTAGCTAGCGCCGCCGCCAAGACAGAAAAGGTGTTGTGCCGCATTTTCGCCAATTGATGTCCGTGTCTGGAGTTTAGCTGTCGATGCTCAAAATGCCATAAACTAGCAACGTTATGGACTTTTTCATTGCGACTCAATTGCGAGGATTTCTTTATGGCTGGTAATCACTTTAAGGGCAGCGATAGCGGCCGCCCTGCAGTTCCGCCGCGTCCGAACGGGGCTGGTAAGGCCGGCACGCCGGGCGGCGCTGGACAGGGCGGTTCCGGTAAGCGCGTGTCCCCGGGCGAGACGGCGATGTTTACCGCTCTGTACGAGCAGTCTCAAAAGGCAAAAAAGACCGGCCGTGCAAGAGGGAATGTCTTTGCGGGCGGTGCAACCTCCACGTCGCAGCCGAGTGGGGCTCCTTCGGTACCTGCGAACAACGCAGGTGCTGCCAACGCCGCGAATACCGCCGGCAACGTTAATGCCGGCAAGGCCGCCAACAATACTCCCTCTTCCGGTGGCGCGGGGCTTACGGGTAACCTTGGCACGATTTACACCGGCGCCTCCGAGACTGGCACGTTCGCCCGCCTGGATGATAGCGGTGCCGAGTTTGCGGGCTCGGGTTCCAAGGAAGATTATTACGATTTTGGCTTGAACTACGGTAGCGACGCTTCGTCGAGTTCGACCTCTGACGGTCTAGTCCGTCATCGCCATCGCAAGGGCGAGCGCAAAAAGCGTCACACTGGCGCCATTATTGCCGCTGTGGTCGTGGTGCTTCTCGTTGCGCTTGGCGCAAGCGGCTTTATGCTGCTTAACTCGGCAAAGACCGTAAAGAGCGAAGCGAAGGAGGCTGTCGAGATTGTCGGTGGCCTTAAGGACAAGGTCACGTCGGGCGATTTTTCGACGCTGCCTGACGACGCGAAGAAGATCGATGAGCTCTGCGACAGCATGAAGGCGGAGACTTCGAGCCCGCTGTGGACGGCGGCTTCGTTTATCCCGGTGTATGGCAGCGACATCAACGCAGCCCGCACCATGATTGATGCCCTGTCCGATGTCTCGAGCAACGCGTTGGTTCCCATGGCCGACAACCTTTCGCAGGCCACGCCCGGCAAGCTGTTCCAGGACGGCATGATTAACGTGTCCGCGCTGCAGGCGGTCGCCGATTCGCTTTCCAGCAGCTCGAAGGTGTTCAAGAGCGCCAACGAGAAGATCCAGGGCATTGGCGATACTCATATTTCCCAGGTGACCGAGCTGGTCGATAAGGCCAAGGACGGCTTTGCCACCCTCAACGGCGCGGTTGACGCGGCGGAGAAGGTCGCCCCCGTCCTTCCCCAGATGCTCGGCGCCAACGGCCAGACGCGTCATTATCTTGTGCTCGCGATGAGCAATGTCGAGATCCGCGCCTGCGGCGGTTTCCCCGGTTCTCGCGGCGTGATGTCGGTGACTGACGGTAAGCTCGAACTGGGCGATTTTGTCAAAGTCGACATGATGAAAGAGCCTTTGAGCCCGCTTCCCATCACCGATGAAGAGGCAAACTTATTCACGACCGGATGGGGCCTGACCGGATTCAACACGCTCGGATACACGATGGGCGACGTTACGATGACGCCTGATTATCCGCGTGCGGCTCAGCTTGCCAGCGATATGCAGAAGGCCATTGTCGGAGATGACATCGACGGCGTATTTGCAGTCGATCCGGTATTTTTGCAGTATATGCTCGGCGTTGTAGGCGGCACACAGCTTCCTGACGGCACCGTCGTTGATGGAAGCAACGCTGCGAAGGTGCTGCTGCACGATATTTATTGGAATTACCCGGTAGAGGAACAGGACGCCATTTTTGCGGCGGTTGCCGGATCAGCTTTTAACAAGATCGTGGACGAACTGGGCTCCAGCGATATTACTAAGATTGCTGCCGCCATCGAAAAGGGCGCTTCCGAGGGTCGCATCCTCATGTATTCGAGAAACGATGACGAGGAAAAGGCCGCGAAGGCTCTTGGAATATCGGGCGCCCTCCAAACCGATACGTCGGAGGCTCCGATCTTGGGCGTCTATGTGAACAACTACAGCTATTCAAAGATGGATTGGTTCCTCGATAAGCGAGTCACCATCGATTCTTCGGTTGAAAATGCCGATGGCTCGACGACGTATCGAGTGACCACCTCGCTCAAGAACACGATGACCCCCCAGGAGAAGGCCGAGATGCCTGGTTATTTCCAGGGCCATAACGGCATTAGCCAGGATATTGATGATGAGGTGCTGAGGCTTTATCTCTATGCTCCTGCGGGAGGCAGCATTTCGGACATTAAGACTTCGGGCTCCGGTTCTATCGAGATGAACGAAGCGACGCACGATGGCTTGAAGGTTGCATGGGGCGGTGTCCACATGCTTCTTGGACAAGACATAAAGGTCGAGTACACGGTCACGACTTCGAAGGATTCTGGGCACAAAGAGCTTAAGGTTCGTACCACGCCAACCGCTCAAACGTTCGAATAGGATAAGTAAGATATGAAGTACTTTGGCACCGACGGCTTTCGCGGTGAGGCCAACGTTGGGCTGACGGTAGAGCACGCTTATAAGATTGGCCGTTTTGTGGGCTGGTATTACGGCGCCAACCGCAGTGCTAAGGCGCGCGTCATCGTGGGCAAGGACACACGTCGCTCGAGTTATATGTTTGAGGCGGCGCTGGTGAGCGGCCTGGTCGCGAGCGGTGCGGACGCCTATATGCTGCACGTGATCCCCACGCCAGGCGTAGCGCATCAGACTGTGGAAGGCTGCTTCGATTGCGGCATCATGATCAGCGCGAGCCACAACCCGTTTTGCGATAACGGCATTAAGCTCGTCAACAGCGACGGCTTTAAGATGGACGAGGACGTGCTGGAGCTCATCGAGGACTACATCGATGGCAAGAGCGAGGTGCCGCTGGCCACGGGCAACCACATCGGCGCCACGGTGGACTACATGCAGGGTCGCAACCGCTACATTGCTTCGCTCATTGCAAGTGCGAACTTTTCGCTGCAGGGCGTCAAGATCGGTATCGACTGCGCCAACGGCTCGGCTTCCTCGGTGGCCAAGCCGGTGTTTGACGCGCTCGGTGCCGACGTGCGCGTGATCAATGCCGCGCCCGATGGCTTTAACATCAACGTCGACTGCGGCTCCACGCATATGGAGCGCCTGCAGCGCCATGTGGTGGAGCAGGGCCTGGACGTGGGTTTTGCCTACGATGGCGATGCCGACCGCTGCCTGGCCGTGGATGAGCGCGGTCGCGTGGTAGACGGCGACCAGATCCTGTACGTGTGCGGCGTGTATCTGAACAAGCACGGGCGCCTCTCGGGCGGTACCGTGGTGCCGACGATCGCCAGCAACTTTGGCCTTGTCAAGTCGCTGGAGCTTGCCGGTCTGAGCGCCGTGACCAGCGGCGTGGGCGACCGTCACGTGTATGCCAAGATGCGCGAGGGCGGCTACAGCCTGGGCGGTGAGCAGACGGGCCATACGATCTTTGGCGATATCGAGCGCACGGGCGACGGCATTATGACCTCGCTGCGCGTGATGGAAGTGATTCGTGCCGAGCGCGAGACGCTCTCGCAGCTCACGGCTCCGTGCAAGCTGCTGCCGCAGGCGCAGGTGGCCGTGCACGTGGCGGACAAGGACGCCGCGCTCGAGAACATGAGCGTGCAGAACGCCATCGCCGAGGCCGAGGCTGCGCTGGCAGGCGAGGGCCGCGTGCTCGTGCGCAAGAGCGGAACCGAGTCGGTGATTCGCGTTTTGGCCGAAGCCCCCGACCAAGCCGCCGCCGACGCCGCCATGAAGCGCATCGCCGCCGCGCTGGAAGCTCTGTAAGGTAGTCATTGGGGACGTTCTTAAACGACTAGGTGAAAAAAGGGGACGCTGCGGATTGGTTCCGCGGCGTCCCCTTTGCGTTGGCGTGTCGGTTATGCCTTACAGCTCGTAGAGCGTGGTGAACTTGTCCTGCAGGTAGCTGCAGTAGTAGCGGGCATCGAACGCCATGCCGCACGCGCCCTTGATGAGCTCCGGCGCGTCCTTGGCGCGGCCCCACTGCCAAATGTGCTCGCCCAGCCAGGCGCGGACGGGTGTCAGGTCGCCGCTCGCACAGGCGCCGTTGAGGTCGACACCGTCGCGGCACATGGCCGGCACAAACATGGCGTCGTAGGCGCTGCCCAGCGCATAGGTGGGGAAGTAGCCAAACGAGCCGCCGCTCCAGTGCGTATCCTGTAGGCAGCCGTGCGTGTCGTCGGGAACGGGAATGCCCAGGTACTCATCCATGAAGCGGTTCCAAAGCGCGGGGATATCCTTGGCTGTGGCCTCGCCGGCAAACAGCATGCGCTCGATCTCGTAGCGCACCATAACGTGCAGCGGATAGGTGAGCTCGTCGGCCTCGGTGCGGATCAGCGAAGGCTGCGCGATGTTCACGGCGTGGTAGAGCGTGTCCTCGTCGACGTCGCCGTAGACCTCGGGTGCGTGGCGGCGCAGCACCTCGAGCAGCGGTCCCATAAAGGCGCGGCTGCGACCCACGGTGTTCTCGAAAAAGCGGCTCTGGCTCTCGTGGATGCCCATGGAGGTGCCGCCCTCAAGACAGGTGCGCGCATAGGCGGGATTGACGCCCAGCTCGTACATGGCGTGTCCCGCTTCGTGGATGATGCTGTAGACGTTGGAGATGCAATCGTCCTCGTAGATGTGTGTCGCGATGCGCGCGTCACCCACGGCAAAGCCCTCGCTAAACGGGTGCTCGGTAAAGGCAAGCGTGGTGTCGTTCAGGTTCAGGCCGACGAGCTTCATAAGGTCGAAGCTCATGGCGCGCTGGGCGGCCTCGGGCACGCGGGCGTGCAAAAAGTCGGCAGCGGGCTGCTGGCCGCGCTCGCCGATAGCGTGCACGAGCGGCACGACCGTCGCCTTGACCTCATCGCAAAACGCATCGAAGCTCTCGGCAGAAAGGCCGCGCTCGTACTGGTCGAGCCAAACGTCGTATGGGTCGCGCTTGGGGTCCATGAGTTCGGCCTGATGCTTAAGTTGGGCGACGATTTTATCCACATAGGGCTCAAAACTCGCCCAGTCGTTGGCCGTCTTGGCCTTGTGCCACACGGCATCGGCCTCGCAGGTGAGCCTGGTCCAGGCCTCGGCCTCCTCGGTAGGAATAACGCTTGCCTCGCGCTGGTCGCGGCCGAGCACGCGGATCTCGTCAAGCAGCTGCGGGTCGTCGATCTTGCCGCCGGCGACGGTCTCGCGTGCCAGCGAGTGCACGAGTTCGACAGACTTCTCGCTGGTCAGTAGCTTGTGATGCTCGCCGGCAAGCGTGCCCATGGCGTCAGCACGGGCGGCAGCACCGTTGGCAGGAGCAATCGTCGCTCCATCGAACTCGGCAATCTTGAGCAGGTACTCGCGAGTCCACAGCTTGCCCTCGAGTTTGCGGAACTTTTTGACGGCCTTGTCGACTTTAGCAACCTTGACGCCCTTGGCAGCTTTTGCCACGGCGGCCTTGGCCTTCTTATCGAGTTTCTTTCCCATACCGTATCCTTAATCTCGCAGGCCGAGCGCCGCAGGCGGGTGCGCGGCCAATTTGCACAGCTACCTGCCTTGTACCCAGCGCGAACAAAACGGAACGCGGCGATGCGCTCGCGAAATGTGTTATCCTATAGCCCAATGCGTTGACGGAGAGGGTTTTTGCCCGCCGCGTCGCCGGCAAGAGAGGGAAGGTCATGGGCTGCAAGCCTTCCTGCGGTGGCAAGGGCCAAGCGTTCACTCCCGAGCAGCAACCTCAACGGGCGCGCGGCCGACGGCGGTGAAGCCCCAGTAGGGAAGCCGTGAGCCTCGCGACAAGGGGCGCAGAGTGGGCACGGCGGGCCAGACATCCGCCGGGTCAAACAAGGTGGTACCGCGGAATTCAACCGTCCTTGGGCAATGCACATGCCCGAGGACGGTTTTTTGTTACCGAACCGGGCCGCGCATCTGCAGCATCGGGCGGCGTCAGCCGTCCCGGAGCGCGGATGCGCGAGAGACGAAAGGGAAGACATGAGTCTGATTGATGATCTGGTCAAACTCGAGGAAGAGGCCAAGGAGCTCGTCACTAGCGCCGACGACGCCGCCAAGCTCGAGGCTGCGCGCGTTGAGCTGCTCGGCCGCAAGGGCCGCATCACCGGCCTGATGCGCATGATGGGCAAGCTCGCCCCCGAGGATCGCCCCATGATGGGCAAGCGCGCCAACGAGATGCGCCAGCTGATCGAGGACATGCTCGACGAGCGCACCACCGAGATGAAGGCCGCCGCCCTCAAGCACGCACTCGAGCACGAGGCCGTCGACATCACGCTGCCGGGTATCCGTCCGCAGATCGGCCACCAGCACCTGATCAAGCAGATCATCGAGGAGGCCGAGGACATCTTTAGTGGCATCGGCTACACCGTCGAGTCCGGCCCCATGGTCGATACCTCCTACTACAACTTCACCGCGCTCAACGCCCCCATGGATCATCCGAGCCGCTCGGCCCGCGATACCTTCTACGTGGTCGACAACAACCCCGGCAGCGTCGCGCACCCCGAGGCACATGCCCACGGCGAGTCCGACGTACTGCTACGCACTCAGACCTCGGGCGTGCAGATCCACACCATGGAGTCGCAAAAGCCGCCCATCTATATGATCTGCCCGGGCACCGTCTATCGTCCCGACACGGCCGACGCCTGCCACCTGCCGCAGTTCAACCAGATCGAGGGCCTGGTCGTCGACGAGGGCATTACCTTTGGCGATCTTAAGGGCACGCTCGACTACTTTGTTAAGTGCATGTTTGGCGAGGACCGCAAAACGCGTTACCGCCCGCACTTCTTCCCCTTCACCGAGCCTTCCTGCGAGGTGGACGTGAGCTGCCACGTCTGCGGCGGCAAGGGCTGCAACTTCTGCAAGCACAGCGGCTGGATCGAGATCCTGGGCTGCGGCATGGTCGATCCCAACGTCCTCATCAACTGCGGCATCGACCCCGAGAAGTACACCGGCTTCGCCTTTGGCATTGGCGCCGAGCGCGTCGCGGCACTGCGCTACGACCTGCCGGACCTGCGAACGCTCATGACTGGCGATATGCGCTTCTTGAACCAATTTTAAGTTGACCTGTCCCGGCGGCTTCCCGAGCCACCGCACCTTGCCTTTCAATCGTCGGTTGCGTACCTAAGTACGCGGCCCTCCTCTTTCAAGGCAATCTGCGGCACCTCGGAAACCCGTCTCCGTAGCTGGAGTTTTCCGTCTGTTTATTGCAGACGTTACAGATGAAAGGAGACCAGTTAGATGCGCGTTTCTTACGACTGGCTCAAGACCATGATCGATATTCCGGAGGATCCCAAGACCCTTTCGGACGAATACATCCGTACCGGTACCGAGGTCGAGGCGATTGACACCGTGGGTGAGTCCTTCGACCACGTGGTGACCGCCAAGGTGCTCACCAAGACCCCGCACCCCGATAGCGATCACATGTATGTGTGCTCGGTCGACGTGGGCGACAAGAATCTCGACGCCGACGGCAACCCCGCCCCGCTGCAGATCGTCTGCGGCGCGCAGAACTTCGAGGCTGGCGACCACATCGTCACGGCCATGATCGGCGCCGTGCTTCCCGGCGACGTCAAGATCAAGAAGAGCAAGCTTCGCGGCGTCGTGTCCATGGGCATGAACTGCTCCGCGCGCGAGCTCGGCCTGGGCGGCGACCACTCCGGCATCATGATTCTGCCCGAGGACACGCCCTGCGGCATGCCGTTTGCCGAGTATGTGGGCTCGAGCGACACCGTGCTCGACTGCGAGATCACGCCCAACCGTCCCGACTGCCTGTCCATGATCGGCATGGCTCGCGAGACCGGCGCCATCTTCGACCGCGATTTCCACGTTGAGCTGCCCGCCATCAAGGCCGAGACCGGCCGCGCGACCGACGACGAGCTTTCCGTCGAGATCGCCGACGAGGGCCTGTGCGACCGCTATGTCGCCCGCATCGTGCGCAACGTGAAGGTCGGCCCCTCGCCCGACTGGATGGTCAAGCGCCTTAACGCCTTGGGCGTGCGTCCGCACAACAACATCGTCGACATCACCAACTATGTGATGATGCTCACTGGTCAGCCGCTGCACGCCTTTGACCTGGACACCTTTGCCGAGCGCGATGGCCATCGCCGCGTGGTGGTTCGCGCCGCCCAGCAGGACGAGAAGTTTACGACCCTCGACGGCGAGGAGCGCACGCTCGACGCCGGCATGGGCCTCATCACCGACGGCGAGCGTCCCGTGGCGCTGGCCGGTGTCATGGGCGGCATGGATTCCGAGATCGAGGACGATACCGTTGACGTGATGGTCGAGAGTGCCTGCTTCAACGCCGGCCGCACCTCGCACACCAGCCGTGACCTATCGCTGATTTCCGACGCCTCCATCCGCTTTGAGCGCCAGGTCGACGAGACCGGCTGCGTGGACGTCGCCAATGTGACGTGCGCGCTGATCGAGGAGATCGCCGGCGGCGAGGTTGCTCCCGGCTATGTGGACGTGTTCCCCGCGCCCAAGACCATCGACAGCATTAAGCTGCGCCTGGCCCGCGTGCGTGCCATCTGCGGTGCCGACATCGAGCCCGACTTTATCGAGCGCTCGCTTACCCGCCTGGGCTGCACCGTCGAGCGCGACGGCGAGGACTTTATGGTCACGCCGCCGAGCTTCCGTCCCGACCTGCCGCGTGAGATCGACCTGATCGAGGAGGTCTTGCGCCTATGGGGCATGGGCCGCGTGACGGCGACCATTCCGGCTGCCAAGAACCACATCGGCGGTCTGACCCGCGAGCAGAAGCTCACTCGTAAGGTCGGCGAGATCCTGCGCGCCTGCGGCCTCAACGAGACCACGACTTTTGGCTTTGCCGCCCCGGGCGACCTGGAGAAGATCGGTATGTCCACCGAGGGTCGCGGTTGCCCCGTGGTGCTCATGAACCCGCTGGTAGCCGAGCAGACCGAGATGCGCCGCTCGCTGTTGCCAGGCCTGTTGCAGTCTGTGGCCTACAACGAGGCCCACGGCACGCCCAACGTGCATCTGTACGAGGTCGGCAGCTTGTTCCACGGTCGCGAGAACGCCAGCCTGCCCAAGGAGACCAAGTCCGTGGCGGGCGCAGCACGACCCGGTTGCAGGAAGGCATAGCTCTCGCCC
>CABUAL010000011.1 GCA_902489515.1 uncultured Collinsella sp.
TGCCGTCAGGTCGCGGAGGGCAAGGACGCCGCCGATGCCGCCGGCAAGGACCTCGAGCAGGCGAAGGCGGGTCTCGCAGATGCCAAGGCGGATGCATCCGAGAAGGACGAAGCGTACCAGTCCGCCATCAAGGCGGCCCAGAATGCCAAGGATGCTCTCGATAAGGCCAAGGCCGATGCCGTAAGCGCCACCCCGGAGGCAATCAGTGCCGCCGAGCAGGCCGTGCGCGACGCCCAAGATGCCGTGAGCAGGGCACAGGCCGACCTCGCCAACGCCAACGCGACGCTTGCCGATGCCCAGTCCAAGCTGGTTGCGGCCCAGTCTGCAAAGGATTCCGCAGATACCGTCCTCGCCGCAGCCCAGCAGAACAAGGACACGGCGGATGCGAAGGCCGCAGCCGCCAGCGCCGCCTACGAGCAGGCGAAAGCCGACCTCGCCGCAGCGGAGGCCGGTGCCAGCGGTCCGGAGTACGATGCGGCAAAACAGAAGGTCGCGGACGCAGAGGCAACCCTCGCCGCCGCACGAGCGGTGCAGTCCCAGTGCGAGTCCGAGCTCGAGCAGGTGCAGTCCGCCGCGGCAACGGCACAGACCGAGCTAAATGATGCCCAGGCATCCCTCTCTGCGAAGCAGCAGGCCGCGGTCGATGCCGCGTCCGGCGTGAACGACGCCCAGTCCGCACTCGATGCCGCGAACTCCGACCTCGATGCGGCCAAGCAGGCGAACGCCGATGCCATCGCCAAGCTGGATGCCGCGAAGCAGGCTGTCAAGGACGCCGAGTCCGCCAAGGCAGCCGCCGACGAAGAGCTTGCGAACGCCAAGACCGCAAAGGATACCGCAGACGCGGCCGTGACCGCCGCCCAGCAGAAGGTCGACGAGGCACAGGCGAAACTCGACTCCGCCGACGCACAACTCAAGCAGGGAGCCATCGGCTTCTTCAAGGCCATGGGTGCCGATTCAGCCATCGAGATCATCCAGAACTGTACACACAAGGACTACACCGAGGTCGGAAACAGCCTCGATGCGACCAGTCTCGACAACATGCTCGCGGCAATCCCGTACATGAAGTCCATCAACGAGTATCGCAAGTCCGTCGGTCTCTCCGAACTCCAGGTCACCTATAGGCTCATTGCAGCGGCGATAGCCAACGCAAACTATTCCGATGTCAAGTTTGGACATTCCATGCAGTTCGATACGACCGAAAACCTCGCATGGAATTATGGAACCGATCCGAAACCGCAGTGGGTTGACCAAGAAAAGGCTTTCTTCGATCAGGCGGTTCAGGAGCTCTATGGCGTCACCGGTCTAACCGGTAAGGATGCCGTAGATTTCTACAAGACGCATAGCGGGATTGAATCCTATGTCAACCAGCACTTCAAGGTTGCCGGATATCCCGCAACCGTCGGTCACTACCTGCATGTCATCAGCCCCGAAATCGGCTATATGGGCATGGCAGTCTGCAGCAAGGGAACCATGAACGGCTGGAAGACCGACAGCTTCGATACCGCAAACCTGGGTTGGGCAGGCTCCGGTTGGAACATGAACCCCATGTCCGTCGACGAGTACGAGCAGAAGCTGACCTCCTATATCAACGGTCTCAAGAACGCCAAGAGCGCACTCGACGCAGCCAAGGCCGATCTCGCATCCAAGCAGCAGACAGCCACCGACGCCGCTGAAACCGTCCAGCAGAAGCAGGTCGCGGTGGATTCCGCACAGGCAGGTGTCGATGCCGCGAAGCAGGGTGTTGCCGATGCCCAGCGTGCCGTCGATGCCACCAAGGCTGATGTCGCCGCCAAGCAGCAGGGCGTCACGGATGCCCAGACCGAGCTTGATGCGGCGAAATCGGACCTCGATGCCGCCAACGCGGCAGTCGATACGGCAAAGTCGACCGTCCAGCAGAAGCAGGTCGCCTTTGATGCTGCCAACGCAGCCGTAACGACCGCACAGTCTAAGTTGGATTCCGCCAAGGCGGACACCGCTGCCAAGCAGCAGGGCGTGGACGATGCGAACGCCGACCTCGCGAAGTTCTTCCAGGACGTCGCCGACGCCAAGAAGGCGGTCGATACCGCAAAGAGTGTTCACGACGCGGCGGCAGCCGACCAGGCCGAGAAGGCGGCAGTCCTCGCAGCCGCCGAGCAAAAGGCGGACGGCACCGCACGCGCCCTCGCGGATGCCCAGCGTGCCGTCGATGCCGCAAAGGCCGACACCGGCGTTGCCGCCGACAGGCTTACCGGCTCCCAGACCGATCTCGAGGACGCACAGTCGAACCTCGACATCCTCACCGGCCTTGCCGCGAAGCTCGCAGAGGCACAGCAGCGCGAGCAGGATGCAGTAAAGGCCGTCAATGACACCAAGGTCGCCCTCGATGTCGCGAAGGCGGATACCATCGCCGCCGAGTCCCTGGTCTCCGCCGCCGAGCAGGCGAAGGCGCAGGCAGACGCCAAGCTGTCGAAGCTGAACTCCATCGATGCCGGCGCGGCGATCGCTTCCGGCCATGATGTGAGCGCGGATGACGCCCTCAACGCGCTTTTCGCCGCAGCAGTCGAGGCACGTGCCAAGGTCGCGCCCGCCAAGGCCATTCTGGACGAGAAGCAGGCCGCGGTGGACGGGCTCCAACCCGGCTATGATGTGGCACTCGCCGCCTACGAGCAGGCGAAGACCGACCGCATCGCGGCGGAGCAGAAGCTTTCCGATGAGATCGCACGACAGGAGGCGGAGGAGGCCGCAAAGCAGCAGGCGGCATACACCCCGAAGCATCTCGCCGGCACGGATACCGCCCAGCCCGGCAGCCTCGCCCAGACCGGCGACCGCGCGGGACTCATCGGCGAGACGTTCGCCATCGGCGGTACCGTCCTCGTGGCGGCCGGCGTCTTCCTCGATCAAAAGAAGCGCCGCGAGCAGATGTAAAAGCGAGCCGGGCGTTGGATATCGGCTGGTGTCCAACGCCCGGTTTCATGGACAGGGAGATCGGTGTGAGAACAAAGGCTATTATCGTTGCGCTTCTGGTGTGCCTTTCGGCACCTCAACTTGGATGTGCCAGCGTTGCAAAGCAAGGAAGCGGCTCTACGGAAAGGGCCGCCACAGCGGTAAAGAATAAAGACAAAAAGAAGGCGAGCGAAGAAAAGGCGGCGCAAACCTCTGGAGCCAAGACCGAGGAGAAGAAAGAATCCGACGACAAGGACCAGAAGTCCGATGACTCCAAGAAGGAGGATAACAAGTCTTCCGATTCCTCGAAGTCGGACAACAAGGGCGATTCCTCCCAGTCCAAGCAGAATTCCGGCAATTCGCAGAGTTCCGGCAGCAACAATTCCTCTTCCAACGGCGGTAGCCAGAAGAAGTGGGTTGCCGAGCAGGGCCACTGGGAGACAGATTACAGCCAGGTCTGGGTACCGAATGTAGTGTATACGCGCCATGAACGTTGGATGTGCTCTGTATGCCATGCAACGTTTAACTCAGCAGCCGAAATGGACAATCATGTTATCTCTACCTACGGTGATGCACAACACCCTAATGGAGCTTCTGCAATCAATGATTCGTATACCACCTCTGAGGACCAGGGACATTATGAACAGCAGGCTACGGGACAGCATTGGGTTGTCGACGTCGCCGGTCACTGGGAGTAATGTACATCGTTCCTCTCCTCTTACATTCGGTAAATAAATATTTATTTGCGGGCGGCCGGTTTCGGCTGCCTTTTTTAGACGCCTAGTCTGGGAGCAAACGATAGGAAAGCAATCAAACGAGAGGCCGTTCCAAAAGAATCCGGCGGTGCAGGATGCTTCGGGCAAAACCGTTCGCAAATCGGTAAGGTCTTCCATCAACTTGCTCCAGCCCTCGCCCCGAGTCCGCTTCGCGGTAATGCAAACACTCGGCACCCCTCGCATTCGCATTACCGTTCCGCTCTCGCTACAGCGAATTTCTAACACTCAGCATCCTTCGCGTTAAAAATTCGCTTCCGCTCACGGTCTTCACGCAGTTACAACGCCGCGAGGCCTCTCGCTTGGAATGAGGCCTCTCATTCCACGTCTACACTGCGTTTCGCCCAATCACCGTTCCGGAGATTGCAAGATTGGTGTTGGGCTAGATAAATGGGGCCATACTCGCCCCCTTTATCTGCCAACACATCTTGTTTATCACCTCCCACGGCGATAAAGTTAGAAATGAAGTTCGCCTTCATTTCTACTAAGGAAAGTGACGGCGTCACTTCAAAAATCGGCGCGACGTCAGTCGCTCCTAAAAGGAAAGCAATCTCGTATCGGTTTTGAATCGGTGGCCTCACCGATTCGCTCTGCTTTCCTGGGGGCATGAATGATGAGTTGCAAACGTCCGCATACCGTTAAGGCGACACTCACTTCTGAAGAATACGAAACGCTTTCCGCTCTGGCGGAAAAGGCGGGCATGACTAAAGCCGAACTCATTCGTTATAACTTGATCCATCGGAGTGAATCACTCGATAATCTAGTTTCCAAAAATGATGACGGTGGCCGCAGCAAAAAGCTGCAACCCGTTTCAGGTGATTCGGACGAAAAGCGCTCGAAGGTCATTTACGTTAAGGTCACCGATGGCGAGCACGAGGCGATCCGCAAACGGGCGGATATACTCGGTGCGACCGTCAGTGCGTATGCCCGCCGCGTGATGCTTGCCGGTAAAATCGAGAAGATCGATTTCGATAAAAGCCAAGTCGCGAAAATCTATCACGAGCTGTATCGCGAGGGAACGAACCTCAATCAGCTGATGTATTTTGTGAACGCCCAAGGGCTTCCCGCGTACAACGAGAAAGCTGTTTTTCGTACGCTTGAAAAGGTTTACCAGAACGCCCGCAAAGTCACTCTCTTCATAAGAGAGCTCGAGCGGCGCTATTTCACCGACGGCGATGATCTCAATGACCGTTATTAAGCAGAAAGGTATTTCATCCGAACGCTACGCGAAGAACGTGCGCAAGTACATCAACGGAAAGCGTGCTTTGGCCCGCGGCGGCTGGAACCTCGCGAACGGAAAGTACTGGTTTTCCGAGATGGCTATGACGCGGAAGATGTTTCATCACGACAGGTCCGCGCGTGCCGGCGCGAAGAACATAACGATGCTTCATCAGATTCTCGCGTTTCTGCCCGAGGAGTGCAGCTGCAACGGAGGCAAGATGACCCCAGATGCGTGTATGGCCTACGCGGAGCAATGGCTTGCGAAGCACTATCCGCATCAACAAGTGATTGTCGCGTTGCATGAGGAAAGTGATAAGGCGGGAAAACGCTACGCAGTGCACATGGCGATTAACCGTACCGATTTGTTAACCGGCAAACGTTGCGAGACGGGTGGGCGACGCGGAAAGTACGAACGCGCTGCGTGGGTCCGTGAAATGGACGAGGCTTGGAATCTTACTCAACTTGAAAAGGGAAAGAAAAATTCGAAGATTCGTGATCGCCAGCCGCGCGACACAGAAAAGGAGATTATCGGTCGCGGTGAGTACAGTTATAAAAACAATCTGCGCGAGCTGATCCATCTTGCAATCAATGAAGGTCACCCAAAGAATATGGAGCAGTTCAAAAAACTACTTGCCTCATGGGGCGTAGACATTTTCATCAAGAACAATCGAGTCTATGCGACAGATCTCGATATCAAGGAGGCCGGCAATCCGAAGTGCACTTTCAATCTGACTCGACTCGACGGACGTTTCGCGGTCAAACAACTTGAAGCGGCGTTCGAAAAGAACATGTTGGAAGCCGAGCGAGCGTTGCCGTATGAGAAGCGCTGTGAGATTTACATTCAACGTCTTAAGAAGGCGTACTCGGCGTGGGTCGAACAAGCGAAAGCGAACAAGGGCGTCGCCTACAATTCATTCCCCAAATTCATCGCACCGAAGTGCGATGAGGACCTGCTCGAAGATCCGGCGGTTCGCGATGAGCTTCTTGCGCGTCGCGGTTACGCAAGGGAGATTCGCAACCGCTATGCCGGCGCCGTTCCCGATGCCGGCGATGATCGCGTTCGCGCCGCAGGTCGAGCCCATGGTGGCAACGTTGACATCTCGCCGCAGGTCGATCGCGCGGTCGACCGAGGCGATTACGCTCGCGGAGACACGCCTCGCTAGTTTTGGAAAGCCTATCGTCGGTGCCCTAGCGCACTGCCATCCAGTGCCGATTCTGCCATACTCGCAATTCGGCGAGGATGAGGAGTATGAATTGATCGGGGCTTATAGGACAAAATGTGTGTCCTATAAGCCCCAAGGATGACGATTCCAATACGGACGACACCAAAACCGGCATCGACGGCTCCATGGACGATTCGGATTCCAAATAGGCCCTGTTAGTTGAGCTACTTCTTTGCCGGTGTCGTATACGAAACCGCTATACCCGCGGCAATTGCCATGAGGCAGCTTGCGACGAGTCCGTACTCATACTTCAAAACGTTTGTTGCGGTCAGGGCGATAATCAACACAGTCGCAATTTGCAGAATTATCATTATTACGAAGAGATTGATTCCTTGTTTGGCCGAAGTCGCTGAGTGAGTTTGGCTTTGTTGATTCAGGTTGTAGCTGACAACAAAAGCGATCAGCTCGCTTGATACGGGGCCGACTACATAGAAAAAGAGTGCGTCAATGAAGCCTATAGTGTTGTAAGTGTTGTAAGTTGTTTCGCCGGAAAAAACAGCGTATAAAGCATATCCAAATCTTGGCTGATTCACGTATGAGTAGGAGAAGACCAAGAGCGTCAATATTGCTACTACCAGAAGTGCATTCAGGACAAATCGTTTGCTTTTCATCGATCGCTCCTTCCGGGTGACTCTTATTTGTAATTCTACAGCAGCCATTTGTTTTTCAAAGAATTTGACTGTCCTAAATAACATGCACTTTCGCTGGAGGGTCGCTGTTTGGCGGCCCTCTTTTTTGCACAGGCGCGGTGGGATGGTAATATCGGGCGGGAGTCAGCCACTCTGATAGAATCGTCCTTGCTGTCGGCAGCCCTCGTGCCGGGCAGAGCCCTCCATTTGATGGGAGGTGATGCCCATGACCGATTTCACCGAGCTCGTGAAGCTCCTGACCGCTATGGTCTCGCTCCTCACGGCCCTTGTCGGCCTTTCCAAGGCACTCAAGCAGGGCTCGAAGCCCAAAAAGAAAGGCCACCGTCGCTAAGACGATGACCCAACTTCATTAAGCAACGGCTCTGCCCAGCTCTCTACAACTTGGGCTGCCGTCGGCACCATTTTACCCTCCTGACGAGGAATTCGTCCATATTTCAAAAATCAAATCCTGTTCGCGCGTGGGCGTAAACTTTTAGTTGGGCAAATCCGGCAGATTGGAGCTTGAAACATGAGGGATATGCACCTCATGTCGCTCATAAAACGTCTCCTGACCTCGAAGGAGAACGTTTTTTAGCGACAGAAGGAGACATAAATATGATCTGGTTTACCAGCGACACCCACTTCGGGCATGAGAACGTGCTGAAGTTCACCGACCGCCCGTGGGAGACGATTTGGCAGATGAACGACGCCATCGTCGACAGCATCAACGGCAGGGTCGCCGTGGACGACGAACTCTACATCCTGGGGGATTTCTCATTCAAGATGACCGCCCAGGACGCCTATGCCCTGCGCAAGCGGATCGCCTGCAGGCGCATCCACCTCATCCCGGGAAACCACGACAAGGACTGGACCCAGCCGGCGGTCGCGGGCGCGTTCACCGTGGAGCCGCCGATCTGCGTGCTCAAGATCGACGGGCAGAAGATCGTCCTGTGCCATTATCCCATGGCCGACTGGCAGGGCATGAGCCATGGATCGTGGCACCTCCACGGACACATCCACAGCAGCGGCGGCGCGTACAACGAGTTCAACCGCAAGCAGGGACTTCTGCGCTACGACGTCGGTTGCGATGCCAACGGGCACTCCCCGGTGAGCCTCGACGAGCTGAGGGAATGGTTCGCCGGAGTCGACGAGCCGTGCGACCGAGTGAAATGGCCCTGGTGGGTCAACGAGACCGGCGACAGGCAGGTCGAGCGCGAGCTGGCGGCGTACAAGGGGGAAGAGGTAATCCGATGACGGTCTATGTGACGGGCGACATCCACGGTGGGCTCGACATGCAAAAGCTCCGCGACTGGGAGCTTGGCGACAGTCTTACCAGCGACGACTATCTCATCGTTGCCGGTGACTTTGGCTTTCCGTGGGACTTCTCTGCCGAGGAATGCGACGATATCGCCTGGCTGGAGTCGCGCCCCTACACGGTACTGTTCGTCGACGGCAACCACGAGCGCTTCGACCACTGGGAGGAGCGCCCCGTGGAGACATGGCACGGCGGGCTGACGCAACGTTTATCGGATACTTCGCCCATCCGTCACCTCATGCGCGGGGAGATCTTCGAGCTAGACGGCTCGACGGTCTTCACCATGGGCGGTGCCACGAGCGTGGACAGGGAATACCGCGTGCCGTATTCCAGCTGGTGGCCTCAGGAGCTCCCGGACGAGCGCGACTTCGATACCGCGCGGGCAAAGCTCGACGAGGTCGGCTGGAAGGTCGACTGCGTCATCACCCATACCTGCTCGACGCGCATGCTCTCGCCGACGCTCTACCCGGACCCGGGCTGGGAACGCCCTGATGTGGACCGGCTGACCGGATTCCTTGACGAGCTCGAGGACCGCCTGGACTATAAACACTGGTATTACGGCCATTTTCACCGAGACGGCAACCCGGACGAACGGCACACGGTGCTGTACGACCGGATCGTGAGGCTCGGGGACAAACTCCTGCCGTGGGGTGCGTACTGATGACGGTCTATGTGACAGGCGATGTGCACGGCAGGGCCGGGTACGGGTCCAGCCGGTTTGCATTCAAAAATTGGCCGCTGGGCCGGACCCTGACGCGCGATGACGTGGTGATCGTGGCCGGCGACTTCGGCTTTGTCTGGGATGGATCCAACGCCGAGAAATACTGGCTCGACTGGTTCGAGTCGAAGCCGTGGACCACGTGTTTCGTAGACGGCAACCATGAGAATCACCACGCCCTGGCTGGGCTGCCGGTGCGGGAGTGGAACGGCGGGTTCGTCCACGAGGCGCGACCGCACGTGCTGCACCTGATGCGCGGAGAGGTGTTCGATATCGACGGGCTCACAGTCCTTGCCATGGGCGGCGCCGCGAGCAACGACAGGCAGTATCGCAAGGAGGGGAGGAGCTGGTGGCCCGAGGAGATGCCGAGCGAGAAAGAGATGGAGCACTGCCGCGCCTCGCTCGACCGCGTGGGCTGGAAAGTCGACCACGTTGTGACTCACGAGGCTCCTGCCGCCCTTGCTGAGGGGATGTGCCGCGAGTGCGGACGCGAGTATCGGGGCGACCGGCTGCAACGATTCCTTGGCGAGCTCGACGGACGGCTCGGCTACCGAACCTGGTTCTTCGGGCATTACCACGGCGACGAATGGCGCGACGCCAAGCATCGCCTGATCTACCGAGACATCGTGCCGATCGAAGATGCTGCGCCCGGTTCTAGGAACCTTCTGGAAGCGCTCTAGAAGATTCCTAGAAATCAGCCGCCTGATAGGAGAAGCGCGGGGCTACTCGCCCTTCATCTGGGTCATGACCTCGACCTTGGCCTCGGCCACGGCCGCCCGCTGCTCGGAGGCGGCGAGACGGTCCTTGAGGGCGGCGATCTCGGCCATCAGGTCGCGCTGGGCCAGGAGTGTGTCGGCTTGGGCTTTCAGTGCAGTGTCACGCTCGCCGCGCAGCCGCTCGATCTCATCGACCATGGCCTCAGCCTCGGCATGGAGTTGGACAACCTGCCTGCCGAGGCCCTTAGCACGGGAGAGGTGCCTGATGCTTGCGGCGTGGAGCTCGTTGTTCTCGAGTTCGAGGTTCGCGGTATCGAGTTCGAACTTCTCCTCTATAAAGGCAATCCGCTCATTGCAGTCGGCCTCAATCTTTTCATTCCGATCCGTCGCCTCGGCGAGCTTGCGGCTGAATTCATCCACCTGGACCATGAGCAGTGCGTTCTCGGTCCTGAGGTCGGCGGTCTCGCGCAGCAGCTTCTCCCGCCACCTCGCCTCGATTCGCTCGGCGGCCTCATCGAGGACGGACTTCATGCCGTAACCGTAGATCTCCCTGATTTTTCTCTCGTCTGTCATCGTGCGACATTCCAATCAACAATGGGCATGGCTCCGCCACGCCGTACGGCTGGGAACAAATACGCGGCCGCTGTTGATTTGTAGTCGTCCTGCGATCGGTGAGTTCTAAAAAGGCGTCTCAAGTCATGCGTTCACGCAGGTTTTCGATTGGAGAAATACCGCACGTTTTCATGATATCACGTGCCTTAAAGACCATGAATGGACGGCCATATCGATTCGTTGAAAATGGCACCAACGACGTGTTGGTGGCGGGGGAGTGATGGCGTTAAAGATGTCGAGAATGATTATAGGATTGTTTTAGATGCGGGCATGAAAAAGGGTCGAATCGAAGTGTCTGGCCGGACGCCAATTGTCCGGGAACTGTTTCGATTCGACCGTGTTTCATTTTACATCCGCGGCATGCTCTTATAGACGCCCGGCGATTACCGACCTTCACGACCTCGATAGTCGGGCTATGGACTTAAGATTTCTTGGGCTCCCAGCCGTTTTCGATTGCGGCGGGGTAGACTGCGGCGTAATTAAGCATCCAGCTGCCATCGCCCGCTTTTTGAATAAACCCCTTATCCGTCAAAGAGGTATAGGCCCGGGAGATCGTGTTCTTACTTAGGTGGTAGCGCTCCTCAATCCATTTGCTTTTTGCGTAAAAGCCCATGGCTCGTTTGTTTTTGGAAGGATTTCCAAGCTTCCATACTAGGCCGAGGATGAGGCGCTCGGCAGCGACAGTGGTGGCACAACACGCCCAGTCGGGCACCGAAATAAAATTCGCGTTATCCATTTTCCTTCTAATCTCTCGTTGCTCATTAACATCATCGCGATATTTGTCAGAAATTGACGGTAGCTCGCTCATGTTTACCGCCTAGTCAAGGTGGGCGGTACGACCTTCAAGCTGTTTGAAAAGTTCGTAGAATGAGCTTTCAAACATGTAATTAGAGCGATGGACCTGGATGAGCTTGCCGGACTCGCGCATGAATTTGCGTGCAGTGTTCTCGCTCCAGCCAGTGATTTCGCGGATATCGTTAACGCGGAGCAACCGATCGCACTGAGCGGCACCAGTAGGGAAAGTCGGTGTGGACGCCTGGGTGCTAATCTTTGGAGTAGCCATGATGAGCTATCCTTTCAATGAGGGCCCTCCCTGTGCTTGTAAGACGTACCAGGTTCATAAGCACTTGGGGGGCCGGTTTCTATGACTACATGCGTAGTCATCTGACAGCTTTAGCATGTATTAAAACTCATTAGATGTCAATCAGATAAAGCATCTACCTGCGGAAACGATATTATAGTACCGTAATATTATGAAAAAAACGATGAATGAAAAACATGCTATTTCTCGCTTCTCTGTATATAGGCGTTGATGAAGTCTTCGTAGCCTTTAACTGCTTTTATTTCTGATTGTTGAACGAGGCTTGTATACGTTTTGAGCGTGATATTGGGGTCCGCGTGGCCAAGAATACCTTGCACGCTTCTAACGTCCGATCCGTTCGCCAGCATAAAAGTGCTTACACAATGCCTGAGCTGATGCGGGCAGATGCCCTTATATAGTTTTCCGCCAGTCGAATTGTTCGGCTCATAGATTCCAAGATTGCAGCTAACTGCGAAATCGCGAAACCAATGGTTGAAGATGTAGTTTTTCATGTGACAGACAGTAGGGACCCCTTGCTCGACAGCAATATCGCTAATGATGGGAGTGCTGCCAGTCTGGGACAGCCCCAGAGAGGCCAGGAGCTCTTTTTGTATGGCTGACCATGATTGAAGACGTTCGGCCAAGGTTTCTCCAACGGGGATTTTGCGTTGGCTTTCTTGTGACTTGGGTGCCCTCAGTTCATGATCGTTGGTGTACTGCCTGTCAATTTTCAAGGTTTTATTGGCAGGGTCCCAATCGCGCCATTCGAGGCCCAGCATCTCGCCTTTTCGCATACCCGTATACACTAGTACTAGCGTACCAACGGCTTCGGCGGTGATCTCAATGTGTTGAAGATGTGTGCATAGGGTAGCTACTTGGTCGATTGTAAGTGATTCTCTTTTGTTGCGTGGTCTGCGAACATGAACGGTAGCGCAGGGGTTTCGGTCAATTATTCTCTTTGCGACTGCATTCGACAGAATCTGACGCAGTTTCGCATTGATTCGTACAAGCTCTGATGGTTTGTATTTTCCCGTACGACGAGCTTCGGCATATGTTTCTTCGATTAGATCGGGAGTTAGCCCCTCAATTGTCTGAAACGCACCGAATAGGTCTTCGATATGCCTGCAATCGTACGCTTCTCTTTCATAGCTCGTTGGCGCAAGCTCGGTGTCCCTATTTTCATGAAAGGCCCAGCAGTAGGACGCAAGCAAAGTGGGCTTTTTAGTTTTAGTGATCGTGCCAGAGGAGTTGATTTCAGCCAGCTTGGCCTGCATTGCAGCCTTAGCTTCTGTTTTAGTCTTGCAACGAACCGTATAAGTTGGGGATCGTTTGTAACGCCCTGTCTTAGGGTCCTTGACCCCAAGGGAAAAATAATAGCGATAGGTGTTAGGTGATCTCTTGTCTTTCCAACACGTGCCTCTTCCGCTAATGAGTGGCTGTTCTGACATCTTTGCACTCCGTTTCTTTGAATAGTTTTCAACAATTCAATGAGTGCAGTTTAGCTAAAGCTGTTAGTAATATGTTTGTAAAAGCGTAGGCGCAGCTACCGGATGCAGAAGACACAAACTGCTATGTTTATCTGCGGTTATATGATGTTCAATGATGCTTGATGAATGGTAGGGGGTAGCATTAAATCATATCTCCTAAAGCGGGTGTCGACGGTTCGAATCCGCCCGGGGGCACCAGAGGATTATGACGGCGTCGCGAGAGCGGCGCCGTTTCTGGTTTGTGGGACCGCCGGTGGATTCGAGCCGTCGATACCCGCGTCACTCATTTCCCCGCGGGGGAGTTTTCGAATCCGCCCGGGGGCACCAGAGGAATATCGAGCCCGGTACCGTTACGGTGCCGGGCTCTTTTGGTTTAAGGCATGCCGTAGTATTCGCTGCTTCAGATAAAGAAAGCGCCCGCTTGCTGGGGGAGCAAGCGGGCGCCTGTGAGCGAATATGTTTGCGGCGAAAGCCGCGATGAGCGGTGGGGTGGCGACTAGTTGGTCGTACCGGAATCGTCGCCCGTGCTCGTGCCCGAGCCCGAGCCCGAACCAGAAAGTGCGACCGTCAGCGTAATCGTGCTGTCGGTGGACTGCTTTCCAGTGGGGGAGACGCCCGTAACGGTGGCATCCTCGTTACCGCTTACGGGATTGCCGTTCTGGTCACAGAAGCCAATGTTATAGAAACCGGCGTTGTTGAGCGCGGTAACGGCGGCGGAAATGCTCTTGCCGTACAGGTTGCCCGGGACGGTGGCCTTGCCGGACTTCTTGGCGATGACGACGGTAATCGTGGCGCCGGGCTTCTGCTTGCCGCTGGGGTTCCAGCTGATCACGGTGCCCTCGGTAACCGAGTCGTTCTCCTGGTAGCTCACGTCGACACCAAAGCCTGCCATATCGAGGGCGTTGCGCGCCTGGGCCTCGGTCATGTCGGTCAGGTCGGGGACGGACGTGGTATCCGGGCCGCTCGAGACCTTGTACGAGATGGTCGTGCCCTTCGCGACTTCCTTACCGGCTTCGGTGCCCTGCTCAAAGACCTGGCCCTCATCAGCCTCGTTGGCCTCCTCGGAGGCGTTGCCCTTCAGGCCAACGCTTGCCAGTGCGGCTTCTGCTTGGTCCTTGGTCAGGCCGACAAGTTTGGGAACCTCAACCTTTTCGGAGGGCTTGGGGCCCTTGGAGATTACCAGGTTCACCTTGGTGCCCTTGGTCTTCTTGGTGTTGCCGTTGGGCGTCTGCTCGGCGACCTTGCCCTCGTCGACATCGTCGTTGTAGCTTTGGTCGATGGTGCCGACCTCGAGGCCGGCTTCCTTGATCAGCTCGACGGCAGTCTGCTGGTCCTTGCCCAGCACATCGGGCACGGTGACCTGCTCGCCGCCAAAGAGTCCTGTGGCAAAGGCCACCACGATGCCGATGACGGCAACGGCTGCCACCACGGCGGCGATGATCTTGTTCTTGTTGGATTTGGGCTTTTCGACCTCGTAGGAGCCGGTGGAGCCCGAAACCGAGCTGCGGGCGGTATTTTGGCCGCTCACGCCCGAGACGGGACGCACCATGGCGCGCGTCTGATCGGAAAGCTCGCGAGTCTTGGTGGCGCCCAGCTCACCGGGGGCACCGATGATGCGCGTGGGCTCCGAGACGTTGACGGCACGGCCCGACAGGTAGCTGTTGAGCACCTGACGCAGCTCGTCGGCGGTCTGGAAGCGGTTTGCCGGGTCCTTCTCCATGCACTTGAGGATGATGCGCTCAAGGTCGGCGTCGACACCGGAGTTGATCTGGCTCGGCGGAATAGGCAACTCGTTGACTTGCTTGAGTGCGACCGAGATGGCGTCGTCACCGTCAAAGGGAACGCGGCCGGTGGCGCACTCGTACATCACGACGCCCAGCGAGTAGATATCCGAGGTGGGGCCGAGGTCCTGACCGCGGGTCTGCTCGGGGCTGACGTAGTGGGCGGTTCCCAGCACGTTGTTATCTTGCGTGAGGTGGCTGTTCTTGGCACGCGCGATGCCAAAGTCCATCACCTTGATGTTGCCGTCGGGCAGCACCATGATGTTCTGCGGCTTAATGTCGCGCTCCCCCTATATCGTGGGCGTCTACGATTGGGGAACCGCCCACTACGTCAGCCCCGGCGAGCCGATCTGGGCGACCTTCTTGGGGTCGAGGGCGCCGTGGCTCTTGATGCCGCTCTTAAGGTCGGTGCCGCGCAGGTACTCCATGACGATGTAATAGGTGTCGCCGTCCTTGCCCCAATCGTAGACGCCCACGATATAGGGGGAGGAGAGGCCGGCTGCTGCCTGTGCCTCCTGCTTAAAGCGTGCGGCGAAGGTTGCGTCGCCAGCATACTGTGGCAGCATGATCTTGACGGCTACCGTGCGGTCGAGGACCTGGTCCTGTGCACGGTAGACGGTCGCCATGCCGCCTGTTCCCACCTTATCCTTGAGGAGGTATCTTCCCCCGAGGACCCTCTGTTCCATTCCTGCTCCTAACATAACTATTCGCTCAACGATGTGTGTAGTACCTACGATGTGGCCGCTGGGGCCGTGTGGCGCGTTGCCGCTAACTCTTCGGCCGCGGCGCGCCTCGGGTGTCCGATTCAATCATGGGCATCACGCTCCCTGTGCGGCAAGCGCCGCGGTCAGGACGATGCCGGCGATCTTGGCGGCCTTGACGTCATGCTTGTCGTAATCCTCTAAGGCCACCGAGATAGCGACTGTGGGTGAATCGTAAGGTGCAAAGCCAACGAACATCGAGTTGACGTTGGTGCCGCCGGTCTCGGCCGAGCCAGTCTTCTCGGTCAGGATCTGACCA
>CABUAL010000012.1 GCA_902489515.1 uncultured Collinsella sp.
GATCATCTGGACCCGGTGCTCATGTCGTTGGCCATCAACCTCATCGGCGGCACGGGTAATACGTTCTCTTTTGTGGCGCTCTGCGCGTTTAGGGCAAAGTCGCAGCAGCTCAAGGCATTTGGCAGGGCATCGATCGTGCCGAGCTTCTTCCGTATCTCCGAGCCCGCGATCTTCGGCGCGCCCATCATCTTCAACCCGATCCTCATGATTCCGTTTGTGCTAGGCGGCATGATCTCGGCCCTGCTGTATTGGGGTGCGGTCTCACTGGGTCTTGTCTCTAACTTCTACATCTTGGTGAGCGGCACGTTCCCCATCTTCGTTCAGGGCTTTGTCCAGTGCCTCGACCCGCGCATCTGGGTGTTTACGATCGTTTTGATCGTGGTCATGGCTGTGGTCTGGTACCCGTTCTTTAAGGTGTACGATAACCAGCTCCTGGCTCAGGAGCAGGAGAACGCCGCGGCAGCTTCTGCCGAGGATGCTGAGTAGCATGAGTTACTTTGACAGAACGTCTGCCGCCGGTATGCCCGAGGGCTTTTTGTGGGGTGGTGCCCTCGCCGCCAACCAGGCCGAAGGGGGCTGGAACGAGGGCGGCCGCGGCATGTCGCACTCCGACCTGATCCCACAGGGTTCCGACCGCTGGGATGTAATGTTTGGCAGGCAAAAGCCCGTGGACGATCCGGACAGGCTGTATCCATGCCGCTGGGGCAACGACTTCTTCCATCATTGGCACGAGGATGTCGAGCTTTTTGCCGAGATGGGCTTTAAGTGCCTGCGTCTTTCAATTTGCTGGAGCCGTATTTTTCCCACAGGGATGGAGGCCGAGCCCAACGGCGAGGGCTTGGAGTTTTACCGTCAGGTATTCGAGGCGCTGCGCGAGCATGGAATCGAGCCGCTTGTGACGCTGTCGCACTACGACTATCCGTTGGCTCTGGTCGAGCGCTATGGTGGCTGGCAAAGCCGAGAGATGATCGAGCGGTATGCGCACTACGTCGAGACCGTCGGACGCGCGTACCAGGGCCTCGTGCGTTATTGGCTTACGTTCAACGAGATCAACAGCGTGGCGCTGTCCTATCTCAACGCGGGTGTCACGCTCGAGGATGAGCGTGACCGTGCAGCCGTGACTGCGGCGTTCTCGCACCATATGTTTATGGCGAGCGCTCGCGCTGTCGAGATTCTGCACAAGATCGATCCCGCAAACAAGGTGGGTTGCATGGTCGCTGCCGGTGCGACCTATCCGTACCGTTGTGCGCCCGAGGACGTATGGCTTGCGTATGAGGAGGACCGCGGCCGCTACTTCTACACAGACGTGATGGCTGCGGGCGCCTATCCTGCTTGGAAGCTGCGTGCACTCGAGAAAGAGGGTGTTCACGTGCCCTTTGAGCCGGGCGATACGGAGTATCTGGCAGAGCATACGGTCGACTTCATCTCGTTCTCGTACTATTGCTCGCGCTTGGTGTGCGCCGATGATCAGGTGATCGCCGAGAAGGCGGAGGGCAACGTGTTCCCGACGTTGCGCAATCCGTACCTCAAGGATAAAGAGACTGCCTGGAAGTGGCAGATCGATGCGCTGGGTTTGCGCGTGACGCTTGCCGGCTACCACGATCGTTACCATCTTCCGCTCTTTATCGCCGAGAACGGTGTGGGCGGACTCGATGCGCTGGAAGACGGCAAAGTCCACGATGCGTATCATATTGATTACCTGCGAAGGCATATTCTTGCGCTGCGCGATGCAATTGTCGAGGACGGTGTTGACCTGATGGGATACACGCCGTGGGGCTGTATCGATTTGGTGTCGGCCTCGACGGGGCAGATGAAGAAGCGCTATGGCTTTGTTTATGTCGATGCCGATGATATGGGCAAAGGCACGTTCGATCGCTACCGAAAGGACAGCTTCTGCTGGTACCAAAAGGTCATTGCATCAAATGGCGAGGACTTGAGTTAACTCTTGCAGGTCTGTTGCCCCCGCGGTCCGCTTCGGCCGCGGGGGCTTTTGTTATTGAGGCGGCTGTTCATGAGGAGCATTGCAGGCTGCGGAAACCCGGCACTTGGGGACGTTCCTTTCCTGCCGGCAGCTTGGGACAGTCCTTAAAGGCCGCATCGATCAACTGCGGAAAGCACATCCCAGAATGAGCGTCCAACATGGGGTGCGGTTTTCCTTGAGGCCCTCAATCGGAAAATGCATCCCGGATTATTGTCGAAAAGCGGTCCCTAGTTTCCCAAACGGGCCGCTAACGGAAAGCGCACCCCGCTATTGGGCCCCAAAGCAGGATGCGCTTTCCGTGCTGGCAGTTCCAAGCAGTTCGGGATGGCCCTTTTCGTCTGCTCTCGGCCGGCGTCCGTAAGACTGTCCCCGACGACCACTCATTTAAGTCTGTCCCCAATGAGTCCCCAATGACTAGTAGTAGGCCCACATGGCTTCGACTTCGTTAAGGACCTCTACGCAGCCCCAGCGGCGGGCGCTGCGGCTGGCCGAGTTGGGGTCGTAGACGCCAATCTGGTCGGTGTCGTCAATACCGTAAAGCACAATGTAGTGGCCCACGTTGGTAAAGGTGCCCGGCCGAACGGCGGCGATGACGGGCGCTCCCGAACGCAGCGCCTGAGTCATAGAGTCGCGATCGTTATGGAGCTCCGTTCCGTTAAGTCCCAACTGCCACGCGCCGCTCGTCATAAACGACCATTCGGTTGCACCGGTGGGGGCGTAATTGCCCGCCTCGGAAAGCGCGCACATATCGACGGGGGTCATATCGGTGCGTCCCGTCTTAAAGATATAGACCATGGTGAGGCACGTAGGCCCGCAGGCATTTTGGCGGATGGTGCCGCCGGCGTAAGGCAGCTCAGACCACGCAGGGTCGATCTGATAGATATGGGGCATCGTGCCGGCTTGACATTGCGAGCGCGGGGTCGAAAAGGCGAAAGAATAACCGGGCGCGACGGGGGCCTTGAGCAGCTTGTCCTCGGCGGTGGGCTCGAGACCGGCCGAGCCGTGGGACATACAGGAGCTCATAAGCACAAAGACCAGACAGGTGAGGATAGAGCACAGTGCGAGGCGAAGTCGACGAGCCGGCAGGGCGGGGGCATTCACGTGCGATGTCGAGCGGTAAGACTTGCCGTCGCGTCCGCCTTGGGGATGCGAAAAGAAGCGGTTGATATGGCTGCCGGGCTGACGTACGCCGTTGCGGCGCAGTTGCGGAACCTCGGCCTGACGCTGTCGAGTGCGCGCGCCCAAGCGGCTATCTTGCTGCGCGCTTGTGTCCATGCTCGGACGGCCACTCTGCCGCGTTCTGCTTGTCTGCTGCCGAGACGAAGGCCTGGGTTGCTCTTGAGGACGTTGCGGATTGCCGCTCGTGGCACTTCTGGGCGTCGGCGTGGTACGGCCAGCAAGGCGAACGCTTTGTCGCCGTTGATCACCGTCGTTGTATCCGTATGCCATTCGTACCGCCTTGTCTCATGTATAACCCGTCCATCCTACAAAAAAGACGTGCAGCAAATGAGGACATACGCCAAAACCTCGGTAAGCGGCATGGACGGGAGCGAGCCTGGCGTCATAAAGCGACGCCCTCCGCGAGCGATTGAATCGCGTCATCAAAACGGACGCCCGCACCGAGTGGCGCCCCTCGCCGTTCGTCCCAAAAACGGCGCCGCTCGTTTTGCAGTTCTGCCTTCGGTCGAGCTACGAGTGGCGTTGCTGTGCCAAGGCCGTATCTTAAAGCCATGAAATAAAAAGTGCGCGGCAAAACAGGCCGTGCAAGGGGTGACGCCAAGGGGCGTCAAAAAGGAAAGGAGGGGAACAATGGCGGACAAGAACGCAGAAGTTGCAGTCGAGGATACCGGCGGCATGAAGAAAACGCTTTCGCTCTGGAACTTCTTCACCATCGGTTTCGGTGCCATCATCGGTACCGGTTGGGTTCTGCAGGTCGGCGACTGGATGGTCGTGGGCGGCGGTCCCGTTCCCGCTATGATCGCATTCCTCTTGGGTGCAATCTTCCTCGTGCCCGTCGGAGCTGTTTTCGGTGAGCTTACGGCTGCTATCCCCATCTCGGGCGGCATCGTCGAGTATGTCGATCGTAGCTTTGGCCGTACGCTGAGCTACATCACCGGTTGGCTCCTGGCCCTGGGCAACGGCATCCTGTGCCCGTGGGAGGCCATTGCCATTTCGACTCTCGTGTCCGAGATGTTCGGTAGCCTGCCCGGTCTTGAGTGGCTGCGCGCCGTCAAGCTCTACACCATCCTGGGCGCCGACGTTTACCTGTTCCCGACGCTGATCGCGCTCGGCTTTGCAGTCTACGTCATCTTCCTCAATTTTCGCGGTGCCAGCTCGGCCGCCAAGCTCCAAGCCTTCCTGACCAAGGCCCTGCTCTGCGGCATGCTACTCGCCATGGGCGTCTCGCTGTTCACCGGCTCGCCGAATAACGCCATGCCTGTGTTCTCCCAGGTCGCCGGTGCTGGCGGCGGTAAGGCCGCAACCGAGGGCACCAGCCTGTTCGCCGGTATCGTGTCGGTCCTGGTTCTGACCCCGTTCTTCTACGCCGGTTTCGACACCATTCCTCAGCAGGCTGAGGAAGCAGCCGAGGGCCTTAACTGGAACAAGTTCGGCAAGATCATCTCCCTGGCCCTGCTGGCCGCCGGTGGCTTCTACATGGTCTGCATTTACTCGTTCGGCACTATCCTTGACTGGCATGAGTTTGTTAAGAGCCCGGTTCCCGCGCTTGCCTGTCTTAAGGGCATCAACATGCTCCTGTACCTGGCCATGCTCGTCATCGCCACGCTTGGACCCATGGGCCCGATGAACTCCTTCTACGGCGCCACGAGCCGCATTATGCTCGCCATGGGCCGCAAGGGCCAGCTGCCCGAGAAGTTTGCCGAGGTCGATCCCAATTCCGGCGCTCCCAAGCTCGCCTGCGTCGTTCTGGCCATCATCACCGTCGTCGGTCCGTTCCTGGGCAAGAACATGCTCATCCCTCTGACCAATGTGTCGGCTCTCGCCTTCATCTTCTCTTGCGGCATGGTCGCTCTTGCCTGCCTGCGCATGCGCTTCACCGAGCCCGACCTACCTCGTCCCTACGAGGTGCCCGGCGGCAAGTTTGGCATCAGCCTCGCCATCGCTGCCTGCGCCATCATCATCGGCCTGCTCGTGATTCCGTTCTCTCCCGCCTCCCTCAACATGGTGGAGTGGAGCATCGTGATCGGCTGGTTGGCTATTGGCCTGGCTCTCATGGCTTTCACCAATTCCCGTAAAAAGTAACGCCGAGCCGGGGCGGATTGGGTGCGCGGTGCCCTCTCTCCCGCGTACCGAACCCGGCATCACTTGGGTAGCTTTGTGAGGCCTTAACCCAACACGGCCTCACCCACTATATGGATCCATAAGGAGGAACCATGTCCACTAAGTATGCAATCGTTGGCGGCAAGCTCATCGACGGTACCGGTGCCGAGCCGGTCGAGAACTCCCTCGTTCTCGTCGACGATAACGGCAAGATCGAGTACGCCGGTGTTATGCAGGACCTTCCCGAGGGCGTTGAGGTTATCGACGCCGCCGGCAAGACTGTCCTTCCCGGCCTGATCGACACCCACCTGCACTTCTCGGGCAACCTGACCGACGATGACACCGATTGGGTCATGCAGCCGCTTCTCGAGAAGCAGGCCGTCGCCGTCAAGCAGGCCTACGACTGCCTCACCCACGGCCTCACCACCGTCTGCGAGATCGGCCGCTTTGGTATCCAGATTCGCGACTGCATCGACAAGGGCGTCTTTAAGGGTCCGCGCGTTCTGGCCACCGGCCTCGGCTTCTGCCGTGTTGCCGGTCACGGTGACTCCCACCACTGCACCCAGGAGCTCAACAAGGAATCCCATCCCTGGGGCGACCAGGTCGACGGTCCTTGGGATCTGCGCAAGGCCGTCCGTCGTCGCCTGCGCGAGAACCCCGATGCCATCAAGATCTGGGCTACCGGTGGCGGCATCTGGCGTTGGGACTCCGGTCGCGACCAGCACTATTGCTCCGAGGAGATCCAGGCCGTGGTCGAAGAGGCCAAGATGGTCGGTATCCCCGTGTGGAGCCACTGCTACAACAACCACGCCGCCGCCTACGATTCCGTTCGCTTTGGCTGCGAGCAGCTGATTCACGGCTTCGATATCGATGAGCGCACCATGGACCTCATGGCCGAGCAGGGCACCTTCTTCACCCCGACGATCGCCTTCCTGCCCACCTGGTACGCCACCTATCCTCCCGTCTACGTCCCTGAGCTGCACGACAAGTACGAGGGTACCCTGGTCGAGAAGGAGCTGCAGCGCAACTATGACTGCCTGCGCGAGGCCAAGAAGCGCGGCGTCGTCATGACGATCGGCTCTGACTCCTTCTCCTTCGTCACCCCGTACGGCACCTGCTCCATCGAGGAGATGTACGAGTTCGTCGACAAGATCGGCTTCACCCCGGTCGAGACCATCACCTGCGCCACCCTCAACGGTGCCAAGATGTGCCACATCGAGGACGAGACCGGTTCCATCGAGGCCGGCAAGTGCGCCGACCTGCTGGTCGTCAACGGTGACGTCGCCGCCGACATCCACGTGCTCAACACCGACAACATGGACGTCATCATGAAGGACGGCTGGATTGTCGAGGCCGGCACCTTCGGCGAGCCAAACAAGTACAGCGCCTAAGCTACCGTTTGTCGATGGCTGGATGTAAAACACAGTTTTTGATTGCATAATGCAATGGAGAGGGTCGCTTGCGGCCCTCTTTATTGCTATCGGTACTACGGACAAGAGGGGATGACGGTGGATTTAAACAGGCTGAATCTGGGCAAGAGTTACAACTCTACCAAGGTCTTTCGTACGGCTCAGCATGTGGTTCAGGCCATCCTACTCGGTGTTGTCGTTCCGGCGCTTATCTTGCTGCTTATCTGGGATTTAACCGATAATCCCAATCCCGTTCCAGGCGTTGTCGTTATTGCCGGCCTGGTCATGCTGTGCTTCTTCTTCTCGTATGTCTTTGTGGTCCCCGATGACCTCACATCGAGCGCAACCGACCGCACGCTCGCCATCGCATCAAAAATATTTGCCTACACGTCGCGCGGCCTTACGCCCGAAGCGGCCCTGGGTGCCTCTAAAATTATCCTGTCCGAGACCATCGCTTCTGCCATCTGCTTTACTGACGGCAGGCAGGTGCTGGCAAGCTGGGGCGAGGACTCGGCAAAATGCCCCGCGGGCACCCCGGTGGTACTGCGGACTACGCTCAACGTGATCAACAGCGGTGAGCAAAGCGTGTTCTCGCGCGATGCCTCGACCGAGACGGGCGGCTATTTTTCCCGTCTGCGTGCCGGTATTGTCGCGCCGCTTAGCGTGCGCGGTCATTGCGTGGGCACACTCGAGCTGTATTACCCACGCCTGAGCAGCATCGATATGCGCCAGACGGCGCTTGCCTCGGGTTTCGCCGATCTCATTTCCACGCAGCTCGCCAGCTTTGAGCTCGAGCGCCAAGATGAGCTCACGGCCCGCGTTGAGCTCCGCGCTCTGCAGTCGCAGGTCGATCCGCATTTTCTATTCAATACCATTAGCACGATCGTTTCGCTCGTTCGAACCGAGCCCGACAAGGCGCGATCGCTGCTGATCGACTTTTCCAACTACTATCGTCAGACGCTTTCTGACTCCGATACGCTCACCACGCTCGAGCACGAGGTGGAACAGGGCACCCGTTATATCAATCTTATGCAGGCCCGGTATGGCGACGGCCGTCTGCGCGTTTCGGTCGACATCGACTTTGAGGTGCGCGACAGCCTGGTGCCGCCGTTTATCTTGCAGCCGCTGCTCGAAAACTGCATCAAGCATGCGCAGCGCGAGACCGAGCCGCTTTCCATTCGTGTTAGGGCTTTTGAGACCGATGACGGCTTGGAGATCATCGTCGAAGATGACGGCATCGGTATGAGCGAAGAAGTCTGCGCGCATCTGTTTGAGCAGCATCGCCGAGAGGAGCCCGAAAGCATTACCGCCGACGGCTCCGTCAAGCGAGGCTGCGGCCTGGCGCTCTTCAACGTGCTTCAGCGCATCCATTTCTTTTACGGAGAAGATTCTGGCATGCGCGTGAAGTCCCAGGAGGGCGTGGGAACGCAGGTCATCGTTGAGTTGAACGGCGAGCCGCATGAGCCGGCGCCGCTAACGGTGTAGCACGCGGTTGGATTGAGAGAAAAAAAGAGGGGAAGCGCATATGTCCGAAGGCTGGAATATCTTGGTGGTTGATGACGAGCCCCCAATTAGGGCTGAGCTACGCTATCTGTTGGAAAAGGATGCGCGTGTGGGCCAGATTGCCGAGGCGGGCAATGTCACCGAAGCCGTGGAATCGATTCTGTCGAACAAGCCCGACGTGCTGTTTTTAGACATTACCATGCCCGGTCGCTCGGGAATTGAGCTTGCCGAGACGCTTCAGAACCTAAAGACACCGCCGGTCGTGGTGTTTGTGACGGCATTTGCCGAGTATGCGGCCGATGCCTATAACCTCGATGCCGTCGATTACATCGTAAAGCCGGTCGAGGATGCTCGCCTGTCAAAGGCGCTCGATAAGATCGAGACCGCCCTGGGCGCTCGCCGTGTCGTCCATGCTCCGCGCCAGCCTTTGCGCCTGACGGTGGATCGTGGGGGTAAAAAGGTGTTCATTCCCGTGGCGGATGTCTGCTACTTTGAGGCGCGCGCCGATTTTTGCAACGCCGTCTGCGCCGAGGGAACATATCTGATCAATGAGTCGATTTCATCGCTCGAGCGGCGCCTGGCCTCCGAGGGCTTTATCCGTGTCCACCGCAGCTATCTGGTCAATTTGGAAGACGTGCACAATGTCGAGATCGGTTCTACGGGTCTTATGGAACTCAGGCTCGATCGCGTAACCTCGACGGTGCCCGTGTCCCGTCGTCGCGCTGCCGAGGTTAAGGCGCGCCTGGGGCTTGTGTAGACGGTCCGCATGCCATCGTTTGCCGACGCGGGTTTGGCATGGCCGCGCGGTGGGCATAATGGGTGACATCGAATGAAATCGAAAGGATCATTATGCCTGCGCTTATTACGCATCATCTGTTTGGCGAGGAAAGCATCGATCGTCTGCCGCAGGGCGTCATTACGTCCGACGAGGAACGCATTGCTTTTATCCTGGGCAACCAGGGTCCCGATCCGTTTTTCTTCCACATCCTGACGCCGCGCGTTTCCGACTGCACGCTGCTTGCGCAGGCCATGCATCGCTCGCGCATGTCGCGCCAGTTCTCGTGCCTGCGCGACGGCGTGTCCCATCTGCTCCCGCGCGATGCCAACTTGGGCCGCGCCTTTGCGCTGGGCCTGCTGTCGCACTACGTGCTCGACCGTAATGCCCACCCCTTTGTCTACGAGCAGCAGTTTGGCATCGTGGAGTCCGATTCAGAGCTTGAGGATTCGAGCAGTCAGGTCCATGCCGTGATCGAGAGCGACCTGGATGTGCTGATGCTGCAGCTTAAACGCGATGGCGCTACGGTTGACGATTACCCGCCGGCGGGCGAGATCGTCACCACCGATCGCATCAATCGCGTGGCTGGCGTGCTGATGAGCTATGTTGCCGGACGCGTGTACGGCATTGACATTCCGGCGGGGGAGTACGGTGCTGCCGTTGCCAATATGCAGCGACTTTACCGCGCGATTGAGCCGGCCGGCTCCGCAAAGACGCGCGCGATCTCGCTGGTTGAGGGCTTGGTGCACGATTACTCGCTGCTCGACGGCCTTGCCCATCGCGTGACGACGGAGCTGCCCGAGCGCACCGGTAACCTGGGCCATCTGACATGGAAGAATCCCTTTACCGACGAGGTCTCGAACGAGAGTTTCCCCGAGGTCTTTGATCGCGCGCTGGTCGATTACGAGTGCACGGTCGCACGTTTTATCGAGACTGGTGACATGGATGCCGTGACCAGTCACGTCAACTACAGCGGTCGCGTGCTCGAAGCCGATGAGGAGTTCGACCGCGAGGAATAGGGTCCGTGCGTGCCCCTTTGCCGAATCCTTACCGGCGGTTCTGGACAATTGGGGTACGATGAACTAACTGCATATCGGGCGAATACGAAGGGTCCCTGTCCATGAAATACACCAAGCTCGAGCGTAACTGGGTTATGTATGATGTGGGCAATTCGGCCCTTGTGCTGCTCAATACCTCGGTGGTGCCCATTTACTTTAACGCCATCAATACCGGCGCTTCCTCGGCCGACCTGGTGGTCGCCTGGGGCAATGCGCAGACGATCGCCTCGCTGGTCATCGCCATGCTCATGCCCATTCTGGGCGCGCTTGCCGACTACGCCGGCAACAAGATCAAGTTCTTCTTGGGCTTCTTCCTCACGGGCCTGGTGCTTTGCCTGGCGCAGGCTATCCCAATGTCCGCCATGGCATTTTTGACCGTGTACGTGCTGTGCACCATCGGCCTTAACTCTTCTATGACGTTCTACGACGCCATGCTGCCCGACATTACCACCGACGAGCGCATGGACGCCGTGTCCAGCTCGGGCTATGCCTGGGGCTATATCGGTTCCACCGTGCCGTTCGTCATCTGCCTGGCGCTCATCATGGGCGGCCCCGCTCTTGGCGTCCCCACCATGCTGGCAACGCGTCTGTCGTTTATCATCACTGGCGCCTGGTGGCTCATCTTTACTCTGCCGCTCATTCGCACCTATAAGCAAAAGTACGGTCGCGAGCGCGGTCCCGAGGACACCATCGGCCACATCGTGGGCGGTGTGTTCTCCGAGGTCGGACACACCATGCGCGATATCGCCCACAACAAGACCGTGCTGGTCTACATGGTCGCGTTCTTCTTCTACATCGACGGCGTGCACACGGTCATTTCCATGGCAACCAGCTACGGCTCGGCTTTGGGCATCGATTCGACGCAGTTGGTGCTGGCGCTGCTCGTTACGCAGTTCGTGGCCTTTCCGTCCGCCATCATCTACGGCAAGCTCGCCGGACGCGTGGGCACGCTCAACATGATCCTGGTGGCCGTCGCCGCCTACATGGGCATTGTGCTGTTTGCCGCGTTCTTCCTAAAGACCGCCTTCGAATTCTGGGTGCTTGCCATTATGGTCGGCCTGTTCCAGGGCGGCGTGCAGGCGCTCAGCCGTAGCTACTTTGGCCGCATTATCCCTAAGGAAAAATCCAACGAGTACTACGGCTTCTTTGACATCTTTGGTCGTTATGCAAGCGTCATGGGCACCTTCCTGGTGTCGGTCGTCACCTCGTTGACCGGCAACCCGTCACTGGGCGTCCTTTCCATTGGCGTGTTGCTGATCGTTGGCTTTATGCTGCTGGTCCGCCTGTCCCGCATGACTCGGGCGGCAGAGCATGCCGCATAGGAGCGAGCAGCTATTGTGCCTGTCCACGGTACTCTTTTGGGGTTATCCGCAATAAACATTGCGACTTGCGAGCAATGATTTGCCCAAGTGGGTATGATGGAATCAGCTAGGTCGCGGGGCGTCGCCTGTGTTTGGCGGCGTCCCGTTTTTGTGTTGCAGGGAGGGTAAGGCATGAACGCCACAGTCGTGATTCCAACGTATTGGGCGGGCGATGACGCCTGCGCAAACGCCCCTGGCACCTATGACCATTCGACACGACTCAACGCCGACAATCCCGAACTCGACCGCTGCCTGGCCTCGCTTGAGCAGGTGCGCGACATCCCGCGCATCATCCTTTTGGTGGTCTGTCCCGTTTCTGCCACAGCCGATGTGTCGCTGCGCGTGCACGAGATTGTCGACGCGCATCCCACGCTCAAGGTCACCGTTGTCACCAACACCCAGGCCTCGCATATCGCAGACCGGGTTGCTCAGATCGCGCCCAAGGGTTCGGGCGAGTGCGTGAGCCTGCGAGGCTACGGTGCCATCCGCAATATGGGGCTAGCCTGTGCCGCTGTGCTGGGGCATGACGCGGTTATCTTCTTGGATGACGATGAGACTGTCATCGACGCCGACTTTATGAAGCGCGCGACCTATGCGTTGGGGCAGCAGACACGTCAGGGCTTGCCGATCTTGGTCAAGAGCGGCTATTTCTACGATCGCGACGGCTCGCCGCTGGCTCCCACGGACAAGGCGGGCATCTGCCATCGTTGGTGGACCAAGCGCATCGAGTTCAACCGTTGGATGAAAAAGGCGCTCTCGGGCACTCGCATCTCGCGCTCCAACTACGTGTGCGGCGGCCTGATGGCCCTGCACGCCCGCGCCTTTACGCGTGTGGCCTTTGACCCGTTTATCACCCGCGGCGAGGACTTGGATTACCTCTTTAACATGCGCATGTTTGGCTACGACGTGTGGTTCGATAACGAGTGGACCGTGCGCCATCTGCCTCCGGAGTCCGAAAAGCGCTCACCGCGCTTTATGCAGGATGTATACCGTTGGTACTACGAACGGGCCAAGTTGACATTCGCCGCGCATCAAAAGGAGCTCATTCCCGTTACGGCGGCATCACTCATGCCCTACCCGGGCCCGTGGATTTCGCGCGAGCTCGACGACCGCGTGCGCAAGACCGCTATGGTCCGCAGCGTGTTTACCCGCGAGCATGAGGGCTACCTGCGCATCTGGCGCCATGGTATCGGCGAGGCAAAGGCCTATGCGCGCCAAAACGCTGCAAGCTATCTGCGTTTCCAGAGCTTTTGGCCCAAGATCATGGACGGGCTTTGGCGTGACGCACAACTGATCAGTATCCTGGAGGGGGCCGAATGATCGACCGCCGCGCCCAGCGCGATAATTCAATTTCAATCTTTCGCATCATCGCCGTTGTCTGCGCCGTTTGCGTGTTGGTGTACTTTATCTTTGCCCTGGCGACTGGCATTGAGCCGATCGCCACGGTGATTGCCTGCGCGCTGCTGTGCATCTTTCTGTGCATCTTTATCTTTTTGACGCTCAATCCCGATTCGGTGCGCTCCCAGTACACCGAGGAGACGCTCTCGGTGGCCTCGGCCATGCTCGAGGACATTAAGGGCGGTCTGACGCAGGAGTCGGCGCGTTTGGTGTGCCGGCGCATTTTGCCCGAGACGCGCGCCATGACGGTGGCCATCACCGACGAGGGCAACGTGCTTGCCTGCGCGGGAGAGTTTGAGGAAAAACTACTGCCAGATTCTCCCATCCACACGCTTGCCACACGCTACGTTATCGAACATGGCATCGTGCAGTCGTTCAACCGTATGGTGGATGTCGTGGGCTCGGACGGCTCGCACAACCAAGTCCCCGCCGGCATTATCGCCCCCATCAAGGTGGGCGATCGTACCGTCGGCACGCTCAAGTTCTACTACAAGACCCCGCGCGCCGTCGACCGTACCCAGTACGCGCTTGCCTCGGGCTTTGCCGAGATCTTGTCCACGCAGCTCGCCATCCACGAGCTCGAGGTGCAAAAGGAACTCACAGCGCGCGCCGAGGTGCGTGCGCTGCAGGCGCAGATTAACCCACACTTCCTGTTCAACACGCTGAACACCATTGCATCGTTTACGCGCACCGACCCGCTGCGGGCCCGCGAACTGCTTCGTGAGTTCTCATCGTTCTATCGTGCCACGCTCGACAACTCGGGATCGCTTATTCCGGTCTCGCGCGAGGTTGCACAGACCAAGCGCTACCTTACCTTTGAGAAGGCCCGCTTTGGCGAGGACCGCGTGCTTGCGACGTTCGATGTGTCCGAGGACGTGGAAGATACGCTGGTGCCGGCGTTCGTGATCCAGCCGATTGTCGAGAACGCCGTACGTCATGGTATGGGCGATGACGACGCCCTGAGGATCGACGTGACCGTTCACCAAGACGGCGAGGATGCAATCTTGATTGCCGTGGCCGATAATGGCGTGGGCATGGATGAGGGTACCGCCGCCAGACTGTTTGACGAGCGTTCTGCCCGTCCCGACGCCAGCTCTCCCCAGGGTGGCGGCGCCGGTGTGGCCATGCACAATATTTCGGAGCGCATCCATCGCTTTTATGGGCCGCACTCCTATACGCGTGTCGAATCGGCGCCGGGCAAGGGCACCAAAGTGCTCCTTCATCTTGATTTGTCAGAGAGCATCTTCGACATTCAAGAGTAAAATAAAAGGCTACGGGCTCAACGTCATGCGACGGATGCCCGGCGTAGTTAGTTGACGAAAGGTTTTATCCCTATGCTGCGTGCGATGATTGTGGATGATGAGGCGCCGGCTCGCTCGGAGCTTCGCTTCCTGCTCGAGCAAACGGGCAAGATCGGCACGATCACGGAGGCGTCGAGCGTCCGCTCCGCCATCGAGATGCTTATGGAAAGTCGCGTGGATGTCGTGTTTCTCGATATCTCGATGCCCGGTGCCTCGGGCCTGCAACTTGCCGAGGCGCTGCATAAGCTCAAAAATCCGCCGGCGATCGTGTTTGTGACTGCGTATAGTGACCATGCGGTCGAGGCATTCGACGTGGATGCCGTCGATTATCTGATGAAGCCGGTCGAGGAAGCTCGCTTGGATCGCGCGATCGAGAAGGTCATGCAACGCACCAAGCCGGTTACGGACAGCAAGGTGACCATCGAGCGTATCCCGGTGGAAAAGGGCGGCCGCAAGGTGCTCATTCCCGTGGACGACATTCGCTTTATCATGGCCAAGGACGATTACTCCTGCATCTATACCGTCGATGATCGCTTTTTGTCGACGACCTCGCTGGCGCAGTTTGAGGCCAAACTCTGCGACTTTGGCTTCTTCCGTGTTCACCGCCGCTATATCGTCAACTTGGCGTGCGTCACGGATGTGGAGACGGTGCCCTCGGGCGCCATCCAGCTGGGCATTACGGGCGTCGACGAACGCGTGCCGGTTTCGCGCCGCCGCGTCGTGCCGCTCAAGAAGGCTCTGAGTCTCTAGCACACTGGCCCCGCAGCCCTGTAGACCCATCGTCTGCGGAGCCGTGGGGCCTTTTTGTATGTATCTGCCGAATCGTTTTTTGCGGAAGGGATCCCATGAACAGTGCAAGCGCCAAGCGTATCGACATCATCTCGGACACCCACGGCTATCTTTCGCCTGCGCTCCTGGATGAGCTTGAGGGCGCAGACCTGATTATCCACGCCGGCGACCTCACGTCAGAGATGGACTACGAGCACCTATGCACCATCGCCCCCGTGCGGGCCGTACTGGGCAACAACGATTACTACCGCGACTACGGCCCCGATGTAGACCGTCTTGCGCTCTTTACCTACGAAGGCCTTAAATTCGCCGTAGCCCACTACCGCGAAGACCTTCCGGTGGGATCCGTAGACGTAGCCATCAACGGCCACACCCACGTAACCAAAGAAGCCCAAGTGGGCCGTTGCTTAGTCCTCAACCCGGGCAGCGCCAGCTACCCCAGAGGCACCCGAGGCCCCACCATGGCCAGAATGCTAGTAAAAGACGGCAAGATCCTAAGCACTAAGTTTATTGACCTAGAGTAATCACAACAAAAACGGGGGATGCAGATGCGTCCCCCCGTTTCCATTTGAGCCAAAGGCGGAAGTTCAGCAAGATCCATCAGACCAACCCCGCCGAGGAGCAT
>CABUAL010000013.1 GCA_902489515.1 uncultured Collinsella sp.
CCGGCTTGACGGTGAACAGTTCACCCCAATTGACCAACGGCTCCCCTCGCAGGGCGTCTTCGGTGGTGCGCTCGGTATCGGAGAGGCTTGCGACTGAACGCAAATCGATGAAGTGACATATGGAGAAGGTCTTAAAAAAGGGGCCCGGAAGGCAATGCCTTCCGGGCCCCTTGCAATGCAAATCTGCTTGCAAGTGCGATTTAGCGCACCTGAGCGACGTAAGCGACGTTGGTCGAGGAAACCTTGTCCTCGAGTTGGACGCTCATACGGGGATCGCCGGCGGTAGCGACGGTCAAATCGCCAGTCTTGACGTAGCCGAGCTCCTTAGCGGTCTCGATCGCCTTGACGATCGTGCCGTTGACGGTGCCCTGGGTAATCTCGGCCTGGTGCGGGATAACGCCCCAGTACATGATCATCTGCTGGACGGCCCACTCGTGGCGGGAGAACGCGCAGATCGGCATGTTGGGACGGAAGTGCGAGATCAGGCGAGCGGTACGACCGGTGGTCGTCGGCACGGTGATGCACTTGGCGCCAACGGTGGTGGCCATGTTCACAGCGGACATACCCACAACGTTGTTGACGACGCGGGTGCCGTGAGCATCGGCCGGAACCTCGAGCGGAGCGTGGGCCGGGAGGTACTTCTCGGCCTCGAGAGCGATGCTGGCCTGCATCTTGACGGCCTCGACCGGGTACTTGCCGGCAGCGGACTCGCCGGAAAGCATAACGGCGTCGGTGCCGTCGTAAATGGCGTTAGCAACGTCGGCAACCTCGGCGCGCGTCGGGCGCGGGTTCTGCTGCATGGAGTCGAGCATCTGCGTAGCGGTGATAACGGGCTTGTAGGCCGCGTTGCACTTGGCGATGATCTCCTTCTGGATGTGCGGAACGAGCTCGGGCTTGATCTCGATGCCCAGGTCGCCACGGGCGACCATGATGCCATCGGAAGCCTCGAGGATCTCGTCGAAGTTCTCGACGCCCAGGGCGCACTCGATCTTCGGGAAGATCGTCACGTGCTCGCCACCGTTCTCGCGGCAAAGCTTGCGGATGCCGCGGACGGACTCGCCGTCACGGATGAAGGAAGCGGCGATGTAGTCGATGTTCTCGGTCAGGCCAAAGAGGATGTCCTGACGATCGCGCTCGGTGATGGCGGGCAGAGAGATGTTGACGTTGGGCATGTTGACGCCCTTGCGCTCGCCGATCAGGCCGTCGTTCTTAACGACGCAGGTCATGTCCTGGCCGTCGACGGACTCGACCTCGAGGGCAACCAGGCCGTCATCGATCAGGATGAGGGAGCCCTTCTCGACCTCGGAGGGCAGAGCCAGGTAGTCGAGGGAGATGTGCTCAGCGGTGCCGTGGAAATCCTCGGACGTGGGCTGAGCGGTGACGACGATCTTGTCGCCGGTCTTGACGGCAACCTTCTTGCCGTCGACCAAAAGGCCGGTGCGGACCTCGGGGCCCTTGGTGTCGAGCAGGATGCCGACGGGCATGCCGAGCTCCTTGGAAATACGGCGGACGCGCTCGATGCGACCGTGGTGCTCGTCGTAGGAGCCGTGCGAGAAGTTAAAACGGGCGACGTTCATACCCGCCTTGATCATCTCGCGGATGGTCTCGTCGCTATCGCAGGCGGGACCCATGGTGCATACAATCTTGGTGCGCTTGTACATTCAGACCTCCATCTGACATCGTCTTGCGCTGATAGATAAACCATAAGAAATAAAACTGAGATGATTATAACGAAATGCCGACCGAATACCCCAAAAAATCGACCGTATGCCGAATTAGAAGTTCATTTTTTGCGAAAAAACGGTATATGCAAAAACTTTACCAACCGTTCTAACCGCTGCTATCTGGGCGATATTTTAGTTCGATGATGCGCCGAAGAAAAAACGTTTTATCAATCTTGAGCATCACACTGTCTGCACCGTTGCGCCTGTGCCGTGTTTCCAGATGGAATGTTTTGGCTAGACGCGCCGCTTTGGGGTACCATAGCTCCACTATCAACTGCCGCTCAGCACGGCAGCCTTGATGAGCCCTTGCCCTTCTCCTGGGAATTATGATCGGGCATCAATCTGCTGAGTGGCCCGAATCCCAGGAGGGGACTCTATATGCAAAAGGAATACCTGTCCGCCGCGGCGGAGGTACTCAGCGACCAAGGTGTCGATGAGAACCTCGGCCTGAGCAACGACGAGGCGTCGTCGCGCCTCGCCAAGACAGGCCCTAACAAGCTCGAGGAAGCCGAGAAGACCCCGTTGTGGAAGCGCTTCTTTGAGCAGATGGCCGACCCCATGGTCATCATGCTGATCGTTGCCGCCGTCATCAGTGCACTCACGGGCATGGTCAAGGGCGAGCCCGACTTTGCCGACGTCGCCATCATCATGTTCGTCGTTATCGTCAACTCGGTGCTGGGCGTGGTCCAGGAGGCCAAGAGCGAGGAAGCTCTCGAGGCCCTGCAGGAGATGAGCGCGGCGCAGTCCAAGGTGCTGCGCGACGGCAAGCTCGTGCACCTGCCGAGCGCCGAGCTCGTGCCCGGTGACGTGATCATGCTCGAGGCGGGCGACTCCGTCCCGGCCGACTGCCGCGTGCTCGAGAGCGCCACGATGAAGATCGAGGAGGCCGCCCTTACCGGCGAGTCCGTACCCGTCGAGAAGCATGCCGACGTGATCGAGCTCGCCGCCGGCACCGACGACGTGCCGCTCGGCGACCGCAAGAACATGTGCTACATGGGTTCCACCGTGGTATACGGCCGTGGCCGCGCCGTCGTGGTCGGCACCGGCATGAACACCGAGATGGGTAAGATCGCCGGCGCCCTGGCCGAGGCCAAGGAAGAGCTCACGCCGCTGCAGGTGAAGCTTGCCGAGCTCAGCCGCATCCTCACCATCATGGTTATCGTCATCTGCGTCGTCATCTTTGGCGTCGACATCATCCGCCACGGCGTGGGCAACGTTCTCACCGACCCGACCGCGCTGCTCGACACCTTTATGGTCGCTGTCTCGCTTGCCGTCGCCGCCATCCCCGAGGGCCTGGTCGCCGTCGTGACCATCGTGCTGTCGCTTGGCGTGACCAAGATGGCCAAGCGCCAGGCGATTATCCGCAAGCTCTCTGCCGTCGAGACCCTTGGCTGCACGCAGACCATCTGCTCGGACAAGACCGGTACCCTCACCCAGAACAAAATGACCGTCGTCAAGCACGAGCTCTCCGCGCCTAAGGAGAAGTTCCTGGCCGGCATGGCTCTGTGCTCCGATGCCCAGTGGGACGAGGAGCTGGGCGAGGCCGTGGGCGAGCCGACTGAGTGCGCGCTCGTCAACGACGCCGGCAAGGCGGGCCTCACTGGCCTGACTGCCGAGCACCCGCGCGTGGGCGAGGCCCCGTTCGACTCGGGCCGCAAGATGATGTCCGTGGTCGTCGAGACCCTGGACGGCGAGTACGAGCAGTACACCAAGGGCGCGCCCGACGTGGTGATCGGCCTGTGCACCCATATCTACGAGGGCGACAAGGTCGTTCCGCTGACCGAGGAGCGCCGTGCCGAGCTCGTGGCCGCCAACAAGGCCATGGCCGACGAGGCCCTGCGCGTGCTGGCGCTGGCAAGCCGCACCTACACCGAGGTCCCGGCCGACTGCAGCCCCGCTGCGCTCGAGCACGACCTGGTCTTCTGCGGCCTGTCCGGCATGATCGACCCGGTTCGCCCCGAGGTCGCCGACGCCATCCGCGAGGCGCACGACGCCGGTATCCGCACCGTCATGATCACGGGCGACCACATCGACACCGCCGTGGCCATCGCCAAGCAGCTGGGCATCGTCACCGATCGCAACCATGCCATCACCGGTGCCGACCTCGATCGCATGAGCGACGAGGAACTCGACGCGCACATCGAGGACTACGGCGTGTACGCCCGCGTCCAACCCGAGCACAAGACACGCATCGTCGAGGCTTGGAAGTCGCGCGACCAGATCGTGGCCATGACGGGCGACGGCGTCAACGACGCCCCGTCCATCAAGCGCGCCGACATCGGCGTGGGCATGGGCATTACTGGTACCGACGTCACCAAGAACGTCGCCGACATGGTGCTCGCCGACGACAATTTCGCCACCATCATCGGTGCCTGCGAAGAGGGCCGTCGTATCTACGACAACATTCGTAAGGTCATCCAGTTCCTGCTTTCGGCTAACCTTGCCGAGGTCTTCTCGGTGTTCATCGCCACGCTCATCGGCTTTACCATCTTCCAGCCGGTGCAGCTGCTGTGGGTGAACCTGGTCACCGACTGTTTCCCCGCGCTCGCGCTGGGCATGGAGGACGCCGAGGGCGACATCATGAAGCGCAAGCCGCGCAACGCCAAGGACGGCGTCTTTGCCGGACATATGGGTCTGGACTGCGTGGTCCAGGGCCTAATCATCACCGTGCTGGTGCTGGCGAGCTTCTTTGTGGGCGTGTACTTTGACATGGGCTACATCCACATCGCCGATATGATCGCCGGCAATGCCGACGAGGAAGGCGTGATGATGGCGTTCATCACGCTCAACATGGTCGAGATTTTCCACTGCTTCAATATGCGCAGCCGTCGTGCGTCGCTGTTCACCATGAAGAAGCAGAACAAGTGGCTGTGGGCTTCGGCCGCGCTGGCGCTGGTGCTGACGGTGATCGTGACCGTGCAGCCGACGCTTGCCGAGATGTTCTTTGGCCCCGTGACGCTTGAGCTCAAGGGCGTTCTTGCCGCGCTGGGCCTGGCCTTCCTGATCATCCCACTGATGGAGATCTACAAGGCGATCATGCGCGCGGTCGAAAAAGAGTAACGTTCCTGTCCGGGCCCGACCGCCTGCGGGGTTTCCACGGGCACGTCCTCGCCGCTTTGCGGCTGCGGGATGTGCCCTTAGGAAACCCCTCCCGGCGGGCGGGCCCTGCGGCCACAAGCGCCTCCCAGCACCCGTGCGGATGAAAAGGGCTGAGGGAAAGTTTGTGAGCTGGTCTGGCTTTGCCCGGCCAGCTCTTTTTGATTTAAAATACCTGCTCAGTTGTGATTTATGGTGCTGGGAGGCGCTTGTGGGCAAGGCTAAGGCGAAGGCGAAGAAAAAGACGACGGGGGCGCGGGCTAAGCGCAATCGTCGTCGGAAGCTTGCGACCGAGGCCCCCGCGTCTGCCGAGGAGCTGCTGGCAAGCGTGCCGGGACTCGATGCGCTGCAGGACGTTCCGGCGTTTGATGACCTGCCGGTCGATGCTGCCCAGCGGGCCGCCTTTGATGATTTTTGTGCCCAGGCCGAGGAGCGCGAGCAGATGCAGCTGGGTGCCGTGGTGCGCCTGGACCGCGGGTTTCCGCTGGTGGCGACAGCCGATGACACGTTTCGTGCCGAGCATGCCGTGGGGTTTGCCAAGTCTCGCGGTGAGGACGAGGTTTTGCTGCCCGCCGTGGGCGACCGCGTTGCGGTGCGCCGTGCGCCCGGGCACGACATGGGTGTGATCGAGTGCGTGCTACCGCGCCGCACGAGCTTTGAGCGCTGGCGCGGTCGCGCCCGTGGCGAGCGTCAGGTATTGTGCTCCAACCTCGATAGCGTGCTCATCGTGCAGGCGCTCGGTGCCGGCGAAGTGCTGCTCGACCGCGTGGCTCGCTCGCTGGTGCTGGCGCTCGACTGCAACGCCGAGCCCGTGGTCGTACTGACCAAGGCCGATCGCTGCGAACCCGACGAGCTGGAACGCGACCTGGACCGCGTGCGTCGTCTAGTTGGTCCGGACGTGCGCGTGATCGTGACGTCCTCTGCCGAGGGCCGCGGCCTGGACGAGGTCCGTGCCTGCGTGCCTGCCGGGAGCTGTGCCATGATTCTGGGCGAGTCGGGTGCCGGCAAGTCGACGCTGCTCAATGCACTGCTGGGCCACGATACGTTGGCGACCGGCGGTGTGCGTGAACGCGACGACCAGGGCCGTCACACTACCGTCGCGCGCGTGATGGTGGCGCTGCCGGGCGACGCCGGCGTGATCGCCGATGCTCCGGGCCTGCGCAGCCTACCGCTCGTGGGTCACGAGCGAGGTCTGGCGCGCGCTTTCCCCGAGATTGTCGAGGCATCGCGCGCGTGCCGGTTTGGCGATTGCACGCATACCCATGAGCCGGGTTGTGCCGTTCGCGAGGCCGAGGGTGCCGGGCAGATTGACAGCCTGCGCCTGGAAACGTTCCAAAATCTGGCGTCATCCATGCGCGTGAGCGCTCAAATGCTCGATCCCGATGTTCATCTGTAATTGATTTTTCCTATGACAGCCGTCTCCCAACTGTTCAGGAGACGGCTTTTTTGCTGCGGAAAAGCCTCGAAACATGTAATTTGCTGACGTGCTGACCAAAACCTTGCCACGAGCTTGACGGGCTGGTCAGCTTTTGGTCAGCGATTGGTTTGACATCGAAAACCAAGATTACGATTGCGCCGCTTTGCACTCTGACCGCCCAGACAATGGTGGTACGGGCATTCGCCCGGCACTGCCATGAGAGGAGCGGCCGTGAACAAGAGCAAGCGCATCGCCATCAGTCTGGTCGCGGGCGTGCTCGCTGCTCTGCTCTGCATGGTTTACGGCTCGTCGATCCGCTCGCAAGCCGAACAGGTCCAGGCTGAGACCTTGGCCAAGTACGGTGGCGATCACGTCGAGGTATGCGTCGCGGCGCGCGATATCGATGTGGGCGAGACCCTCGATGAGACCAATGTCATAACCCAGGAATGGCTGACAAGTCTGCTGCCGCGTGACGCGGTGACCGAGCTGCGCCAGGTGCGCGGCGACGTGACGACTTCGCGTATTCCCAAAAACGCCGTGATCTGCAATGTCTACACCAAGGCCGAGAGCCACAAGCTCGAGGTGCCTAAGGGCAAGGTCGCCGTTTCGGTGGCGGTCGATGCCGAGCACTCGGTCGGCGGCGCCACGGGCGTGGGCAGCTACGTGGATGTGTATGTGCAAAAAGACAGCGTAACCGATCGGCTGTGCGGCGCGTACGTAATCGATACCAGTGAGGATTCCGGTGCCACGCGCGAGGGCAAGATCGAATGGGTGACGCTGGCGGCTGACCCCGAAGACGTCAAGGAACTGCTGGGAGCCTCGGGCAAGGGAACGGTCAGCTTGACGATTCCCGCCACGGCGCGCGGCAAAAAGAGCGGAGGCGACGAGTGATGAAGGCGATCTGGCTTGCGTGCTGCGCGTGCGGCGATTACGGGCTGTTGCAGCGGGAAGTCGAGGGCCGTGATGTGGGTGCACAGGTGCTTCGCGTGGGTGACCTGGACGGGCTGATTTCCATGGCTCGGGCGTTTCCGTCGCGCCGCGGGGCTGCCATCATCGCGGCGTCTCTGTTTGATACCGAAGATGTGCGCAAGACTGTTGCGCGCCTGACGGCCGAAGGCCGCGTGAGTCGCGTGGTCGTGTTGATAGAAGCGCTCGATCCGTCGGATATCGAGGGGCTGTTTCGCGCGGGGGCGACCGAGGTCATCGCTGCGCACAGTATATGCGGCAACGGGCGCGCGGGCGAGGGAGCGGTTGATTCCGATCGGCGCATGACGATTGAGCCCGATGCTTTTGTTGATAGGGAACCCGGGGCGCCTCGCGCTACAAGAGGCCCGCGTGTTGATGATTATGGAAAAGCGGAAGCCGAGCATGGTCGGCGCCCCCGGAACCCCCTTGTATACGATGACGCTGGAGGGCCGGCGCAGCATGCTGGCGACTCCCCGGCTGTAGATATGGGATACGTGCACGGCGTGAATCTGGCGGATGAACTCGACGAAGTTGAGGGCTTTGCCGGGTGCGGCGAGTTGTCGCTGATGCAGCATGAGCAGATTGCGCAGAACGAACCTGCCTCGCAGACCGAACAAGCTGCCATGCCGGCTTGGACGCAGCGTGTGGTTGCGGCGGGGGAGACGGGGACGCTGCCACCGACGCCCGCTCCGCCTCCTCCGATGCCGCCGGTAGACGCTGCCGCTCCGCAGCATCGAGCTCCGGTCATCTGTGCCATTTCGGGTTCGGGCGGTTGCGGCAAGTCGACGATCGTTGCCACCATGGCACACACATCGTCGCTGTTGGGCTTGCGTGCCGCCGTGCTCGACCTGGACCTGATGTTTGGAAACCTTTACGACTTGTTAGGCGTCGATGCTCCGCGCGATATGGCGGCACTTATCGAGCCGTCGGCGGCGGGCACGCTCACCGAGCCGGATATCGTAGCCACATCGATGCGCGTGGCACCGGGCGTTACGCTCTGGGGTCCCGTCGCGGCGCCCGAGCAAGCCGAGCTCATGGCACGTCCGGTAGAGCTACTGCTTGATGTTCTGCGTCGCGAATCCGACGTGGTCTTTATCGATACCTCGGTCTTTTGGGGCGACGCCGTGGCGGCTGCGGTGGCGGCGAGCGACCGTTGCCTGGTCGTTGGCGATGCGGCGGTGTCGTCCGCGGCATCGGCATCGCGCGTCATTGAACTGGCAGGTCGAGTAGGTGTGCCGCGCACGCGCATGAGCGCCGTGTTCAACCGGTTCGGTGCGCGCGGAGCAGACGAGGACGTCGTCATGCGCTTTGAGATTGCCTGTGCGTTGAGCTCCAAGATTCGTATCGCCGATGGCGGGCAGGATCTCGCCGCGCTCATGGCGTTTGGGCGCGCTGACGAGGCAGTGGGGCAGACCAGCGCTTTTGCGACTAGCGTGCGCGAGGCCACGCGCGAGATGCTCGTGGAACTGGGGTGCGCCGTCGGCCCTTGGAGCGATATGGTCGCCGACCGTGCAACGCGCACCGAACGCCCGCGTATCCGCCTTCCCTGGTCGCGCGAGGGTGATCAGCGATGAGCCTGCAAACGAGGATTAAGGCTGCCGGCGCTGCGGCGGCGGCAGCGCCTGTAGATGCGGGGCGTCGCCGCGCCGTGAAACGACGCACCAAGCGCGCCGTGATGGACCGCATGGGTTACGACGAAGTGGCGCGTATCAGCGCCTATATCGACCCGGCACTTGCCCGCTCGGAATTGCGTCCTGCGGTGGAGGCGGCGCTCAATGTTGAGGAGCCGACCGATCTCGCGACGCCCGAGCGCGAGACCATCATCGACGAGATTTTGGATGACGTGGTGGGCTTGGGGCCGTTGCAGCCGCTCATCGAGGACGACACCGTTACCGAGATCATGATCAACGGCTGCCGCTCGGCTTTCTTTGAACGCGGCGGCGTCTTGTACCCCATCGAGCATGCGTTTGAGGATGATGAGCAGATCCGTGTGCTTATCGACCGCATTATCTCGCCACTTGGCCGCCGTATCGACGAGCGCAGCCCCATCGTCAACGCCCGCCTCAAAACGGGCTATCGCGTCAACGCGGTGATTCCGCCTGTGGCGATTGACGGACCGATTCTCACCATCCGAAAGTTCTCGGACCGTATCTGCTCGCTGGACGAGCTCGTGGGGTTGGGATCGCTGCCGCTTTGGTATGCGCAGCTGCTGTCGTGTGCGGTGTCGCTGCGACAGGACCTGGCGGTTGCGGGAGGCACGGGATCTGGTAAGACCACCCTGCTCAACGCGTTGTCATGTGAGATTTCCACCGGCGAGCGCATCGTGACGATCGAGGACTCTGCCGAGCTCAAGTTTGCGCATCATCCGCACGTGGTGCGCCTAGAGGCGCGCGAGGCTTCAATTGAGGGCGAGGGCGCGGTGACGATCCGCGACCTGGTAACTAATGCCCTACGCATGCGCCCCGACCGCATCGTGGTGGGCGAGGTGCGCGGTGCCGAGTGCTGCGACATGTTGCAGGCCATGAACACGGGCCACGACGGGTCGCTCACCACACTTCATGCGGGTTCAGAACAGGAGACCGTGGTGCGTCTGACGTTGCTTGCACGTTATGGCATCGATCTGCCGAGCGAGCTCATCGAGGAGCAGATTGCCATGGCGCTCGACGGCATCGTGATGTCCGAGCGCCACGCCGATGGCAGGCGTTTCGTCTCCTCGTATTCGGGGGTGCGACGCGCCGCATCGGGTGGCGTAGAGCTCGAGCGCTATGTGACGTTCGATGCCGCCGAGCGCACCTGGACGCTTGACCGCGAGCCGCCGTTTATCGCAGAAGGCCTGCGGTCGGGGACGCTCACACAAGAGGAGGTGGACGAATGGAGATCACTGTGCCCCTCGTCGTAGGGGGCTTGGCAGGGCTTTCTGTCGCGACGGCGTGCGGGGCGGAACCTCGTGTGCCGCAGGTACCGCCGGCGGAGCTGGCACGTCAGGCGCTCGAGACGGGGCAAATCCGAGGGGCGATAACGACACCATCCAGGTGCGGCACGTCAGGCGCTCGAGACGGTGGCAGAGAAGCTGCCGCGTGAGCTGGTGGAAAACGATCTGCTGAAAAAGATCGCCCGTTCGTGGGCATCGCTGGCTCCGGCGCATCGCCTTGGCCTCGTGATCGAAGATGCTTCGGGACGTTTGGCGTTTCTGCTGCTATCGAGCGGTGTCTGCTGCGTTTTACTAACGATGGTGTCGTTATCGCCCCTCGGATTTGCCTTGGGACTTGTTGCTCCGTTTGCCGTTGGTGCCGCTCGGGATGGCTTTGAGAGCCGGCGCGAGCAACACGATGCAGAAGAGGCAATGCCCGAGGCGTTTACCGCACTTTCCATGTCGCTTGCCTCGGGACATTCGCTGGCCCAGGGCATGCGCTTTGTGGGCGCTCATGCGCAAGAGCCAGTGCATACCGAGTTTTTGCGGGTGGCGGCGGCGATCGATTGCGGCATCTCGGCGATCGACGCGCTCGATGACTTGCTCGTGCGTATCGACGCCCCCGGTCTTTCGCTTGTGACCTTGGCGCTTAAGGTGTCTCAGCGCACCGGCGCTCCGCTTGCCGACTTACTGTCCGAGGCGTCGAGCATGGTGGGGGAGCGCATTGAGCTCAAGCGCCGCCTGGATGTTAAGACGTCGCAGGCTCGCATGTCTGCGCATATGGTCGCGGCGATGCCGGCGGGCATGTGCGCGGTGTTGGCGCTGCTTTCGGCAGATTTTCGTCGCGGTCTTGCGACGCCTGCCGGCGCGGGCGCTGTGGTGCTGGGTCTTGCCCTCAACGCCGTTGCCCTGGTGGTTATCCGGCGCATTATGCGGGTGGAGCTATGAGCGCCCCGGTTGCAGTTGCGGCTTGCCTGTGCGCCCTGAGTGTATTTGTCGCGACGGGTTTGGATCGGGCGGATGCACGCAAGATCGCAGGGGCCTGCAAGCGCGAGGCGGTGCTGGTCGCTGCCGCGGGTCGCTCGGTGGTCGATGCTCTGACCGCGCGAGTGAAGGGCGCGGTTGGAGCGGGCGGCCCGGCACGAGTGTCGCTCGGCGAAGTGTCCGAGATGATCGATGTTGTGCGCTTGGGTCTTTCGGCCGGTCTTTCGTTTGATGCGGCGCTTGAGATTTTCTGCGCCAACCGCCGGTCAGTGCTGGCTCTTCGCCTTGAGCGCGCCTGCATGGCGTGGCAGGTGGGCGTGGGCACGCGTGAGGACGAGTTGTTGGCCGCCGCGCGCGACCTGGACGTGCGAGCGCTCGAGACCTTTGCCATCACGGTGGGGCAGGCGCTCGCTCTGGGTGCCCCACTTGCCGAGACGCTGGCCGCTCAAAGTCGCGAGATCCGTGCGGCTCATCGCGCCGCGGTCGAGCGCGAGATCGAGCGTGCGCCCGTCAAGCTGCTGATTCCCACCGGCACGCTCATCTTGCCGGCGCTGCTTCTGTCCATATTGGGCCCGCTGCTGGGAGCAGGCGGGATGATGTAGGGAGGAATACATGAACACGATGACTGACGCTGCTGGCAAGGTCCAGGGCTGGGCGTTTTGCCGGGCGGCACATGTTCGTCAGCGCGCCAAGGAACTATTGCAGGAGGAGAGTGCACAGGGTACCACCGAGTATGCCATCTTGGTCGGCGTGCTCGTGGTGATCGCGATTATCGCCATCGTCGCATTTAAGGGCAAGGTCCAAGATCTATGGAACGCTATCAGCGAGGGCATCAACAGCCTGTAGAGGGCGAGCGCCCCATCGGGGTGCTGCTGGTGTTTGCTTGCCTGACCGTGGCGATAGCGGCGGTGCTTTGGGGGCTTAACGCCGCGCGGCAGCAGCGTCCTGGGACCGCCTCCGATTTGGGCTCAGATTCGGCGGTGGCGTCTCAAAAAGATGAGATGCGAGATGCGGACGATTCGGATGTCGCTGTCACGGCGCAAACCTTTCTGCGGACGCTCGACAAGCGGTCTGGCACTGCGACGGACTCGCCTGAGGGCAACGCGATTGCGGTCCGGCTTGCATGGTCCGAGGACCGACCGATGACCGAAGCGGCGGCGGATATGCTGCGTTCCTATCGCGAGGTACCCACGGCGCAACTTGCTCTGAGCGGCTATCTCGACATCAAGGGAAACGTGTGGGGCGCCATCGTGCGTGACGGACGCGGCTGGGTCGATATGGTGACGGTTGCCGCGGATGCTGGCGATGCTTCGTGTCGTCTGCGCGCCGTGCGCCTGAGCCCGCAGGCAACGGACTCAAAGGAGGGATCGTGAAATGCATGATGTCCTGCGTGAGGAATCTGCCCAGGCGACGGTCGAATACGCCATTGTCACGGTGGCGCTGTTATCGATCGTGCTGGCGATCGCGGGACTTTGGCGTGCCGGCACCGATGGGCGCTTGGCGGCGCTGGTTGAGCGGGCGGCATCCCATGGCGTTGCCTCGACGTCGGTTATCGACGCCGCTGCGGCCGCTAAGGACATCGCGTTGTATTGATGCCGCGCGCGAGGACCGGGCGCAGTCTACGGTCGAGGCCGCTTTTTTGCTGCCGACGTTTCTGACACTCATCCTTCTCGCGCTGCAACCGGTGTGCCTGCTCTATACGCGCGCGGTCATGGAGTCTGCCGCCGCCGAGACCGCGCGGCTCATGACCACGACGACGGCGGAGGACGACGATCTTAAGGAGTTCACCACGCTTAATCCCATGCAGCAATCCACGAATCATAATGTCCTTGCCGGCGGGCCGTTGTCGTGGGATATCGAGCTTGGCCGGGCCGGTGCGGGTGGCGTCTCGTCCGTGTCCGTTTCCGGCAAGGTCAAGCCGTTGCCTGTGATCGGTGCGTTTGCGCAGGCTATGGGTGACGCAGGCGAGGGCGGCTACGTTGAGCTCAAGGTCGATGTCTCGTATCAATCGCGTCCCGAATGGCTGGAGGGAGATTATGATTCGTGGATTGCTGCATGGGATTAAGCGTTTCTGGTCTAGACGCGTTTTGACGCACCGTCCGAGCTGCCATCGCAAGCGAGGCGGCTTTATGGGTCGAGCCGGTGTCGATCTGTTTATCGAAGACGGCGCCTATACCACGCTTTCTTCTGCCGTGGTCATCCTAGTGGTGCTCACATTGTTGTTTTCGTCGACCGCGGCGATATGGAGCATGTCGCGTGCCGGGGATACCCAGGTGGCGGCTGATAGCGGCGCGCTGGCGGGTGCCAACGTAGTGTCGTCCTATCATACGGCTGCCACGGTGGTTGATGCGAGCATCTTGAGTCTGGGGCTGGCGGGGTTTGCCACGATCGGGACGGGCCTGGTCGCCATCCTCATCCCGGGTGCCGAGCCGGTTGCCGGCAATATGGTCGACACCGGGATTGAGATCATTAAAACGCGCAACAAGTTTGCCAAAAGCGCATCGGAAGGCTTACAGAAAATCGAGACGGCTCTGCCGTATCTGATCGCCGCGCGTGCCACGCAGGCGGTGTCGGCGCAGGATACCGATAGTGTGACCTATACCGGTACGGCGCTTGCCGTGCCCAGGACATCCGAGTCTGACTTCGCTGCGCTCAAAGGATCAGAGATCTCGACCGATACCATTAAAGACACATCAGATGATTTAGAGTGTGCGGCCGAGGAGCTGCGGAAGGCTTCTGAGGACACGGCGAAGGCTAAAGAGCGTGCTTGGCTGGCGGATTGTGGTGGGTCTGACAAGAGCTCGGTCGGCAGCTGTTCTTGCATGTGGGAGCGTGCGAAAAGCCTAACGGATCTCTCCGGTGTTCAAAATCCGCATTACTCATCGAGCGTTACGTGGGAGCCCCAAGTTGCCCTTGATCGCGCGAAGGACTACTACCATTGGCGTCTGACAAATGAGAAGCCCCACGGCTCGAGTGTCGAGATGAAGGCAGAGTCTGCGGCGCGTAAGGCGTTTTATACCTATGCGAGCGCGGAGGTCGATCGGGCACATATAACCGAGAACGGAGACAGGGTTTCCTCCTATATTCCGCTGCTGCCGCGCAACTCTGATGAGGTTCGGGCGACGGAACTCTATACCGATGCGGTGTGGCCGACTAGCGTGAACGATGACAAGGCGTATCTGCATTACGGGACGACCTGCCCTAACTATAAGAAAGGGACGCCGAGCGGATTTGCTTCGGTTGCCGATTACGATGGACAGGATAAATGCAGCAAATGCCATTTTGGCGTTTTGTCGCTTGGTGCTGTTGCGGCGCCTTCAACCTCTATCGAAAACGGCTTTGAGTATCACTTTGACAAGTTTAAAGACGCCCTGGAGGACTACGTCGACTGTCGCAACAAGGAGCTCGAGCTCGAGCGTCAGACCGAGGACGAAGCCGACCGTGCGGGCAATGCGTTCGATACCGCCATCAAAGAACTTTCCGGTGAGCGTCCGCGTATCGCCCCACCTGGCCGCAACGGCGTAGTCGCCTTTGCAGTTTCGGGTGATATTACCAGCCCCGATCAACTTAACTCTTCGTTTAACACGGCGGTTGAGCTTGGCAGTCGCGGTGCCATCTCTGCCGCGGTGCTGGCGCCCGATGAGGCGACGGCGCAAAACAACGTGCTTTCGCGATTTTTCTCGACATTGAAGGAACGCTCGGGTGGCGTTGCCGGCGTACTCGATGGCGTCATGGATGTTTGGGGACGGCTGCTTGTGGGATACGGAGACATCCAAGGTTCGGCCGACGAACTTGTGGACGAGATGATTAAGGGCCTAGGAGAGGGCAACGGTGCGTTGGGCTCCATTGCATCGTGGCTCGGCGATACCGTTTCGGCGTCCGTGGCGGCGCTGGGTTTGGAACCGTGCGACTTGCGCCTGCGAAAGCCGGTGCTGACCGACACCGCCAATGTCATCAAGAGCCCGGGGTCTGACATCACGGCTCTTTCTAATGCGCAGGACGAGCTACGAAGTATTCCGTTGGGCGTGACCGACCCCAAGGCGCTTTGCGAAGCGCTGGAATATCAAGTCGAGCGCACCATCAGCGGCACGACGTTCACGCTTGCGGAGATTCCGCTGCCCGGCGGCGGTTCCATCCCACTTACCGTCGATGTCACCACACTGGCGGGGTGCTAGCACGATAT
>CABUAL010000014.1 GCA_902489515.1 uncultured Collinsella sp.
CGGCCGAAAGCGCAGTCACCGTGTAGTCACTCGAGGCCACGTACAGGCCGTCATCGGGAGCGCCGTCGACGTGCTTCCAGGCGCCCTTCTCGATGCGGTCGATGCCCACGATACCCGAGGCGTCCTTGCCGTCGAGCGTCTTGAACGTCCAGGTGAGGCCGGGCTCGGTCACGCTCCAGCCGTCCGCGTCGTTTTTACCGGTAAAGGTCAGGTCGAGCTTTTGCGCCGAGCCGGCCTTGAGGTAGAGGCTGTCCGTGCCGGCCGTCACGCTCGCAAGCGGATTTTGGTAAGCATAAGTCACGTCGCACGACGCGCTGATGACCTTGCCATCGGCGTCCGTGTCGGGCAGCGTCGCGGTAAACGTGGTGGTGCCAGCCTTGTACGCCGTGTAGCCGATCTCGCCCGCGGTGGCGTAGGCCGCCACGGCAGGATCGCTGCTCGTCACGGTAAAGTTGTCGCGGTTGGTGGCGTTGTCGGGCGCCACCACCGGGCGTGCGTGATCGGTCAAAAACGCGCCGCGCTCGGAGAGCGGGTTGCGGCCCTGCAGGTAGACGGTGGCGCCGTCCTCGTTATAGCCCATCGAGATGGACGTGGCGGCCACGGCTTCTGACGTCAGCGTCACGCTCTTGGAGCCAGCGCCCGCAGATGCGACGTCGCGCGGGGTAACGGTGATCGTGGCACTGCCGGCATGCTTGAAGTAAAAGCAGGCCGAGTAGTCGTTGCTGTAGATGGTCGTAGGATCGCTCGAGGCAAAGTAGAAGCGGCTGAACGAAACGGGCACGTACTCGTCCTTATCGGCGTCGACGTAATGCACGCGCACCTCGAGGTTGCGCACCTCGGAGCCCTGGACGGTAGCCGCACCATCGGTCACGTCGCTCACGGTGCCGTCGGAGGCACGATACCACAGCTCAAAGTCATCGAACTGTTTGGCCTTGGCCTTGATCTTGATGGTGGCCACGGTCTGCTCGGAACCATTGGCCTTATGCTCGGTGGCGGTCACCGTGCCGGTGGCGTTGTCGTAGATGTAGAGCTCGCCCGTGGACTCGTTGATACCGATGTTTCCGCGGTTGGCATCGTCGGTGCCCCAGGTGACGGTGCTCGTGGCCGGCACGCCCTTAAGCGCAAAGACGCCAAGTTTGCGGTAGGCGTTCACAGCGTCGGGCGAAACCTCGAGCATATGGTCGGCAACCGCCTGGCTGGTGCCGTCGTTGGCCGTGAAGCTCACGGTGTAGGTGTCGTCGGGCGTGGTATCCTCGGGCGCCTGGTAGCTGTTGCCCGAGCCAAAGACCGGCGTGCCATTTTTATCGATACCCCAGCTGCTGCCGTTGGCGCCGCAGTTAGCGTTGATGAGGTCGGCGAAGGCGTCGGTGGCCATGTCGGCCGGGTCGACGGCATAGGAGTTGACGAGCGCCGAGGCGGGGGCGTCCATCTTGTTGGTGAGGAATGCGCCCCAGTAGGTGTTGACGAGCTGGCCCGCGTTGTAGGTCGCGAACAGCGCGCCCGCCGTGCCCTCGGAGGTCGACACGCAGTTGGACACGATGCCGCCGTCGAGCGTGCGCGCAAAGCCCGCAACGCCCTTGCCGGTCACGCTCGTGGAGCAGTTGAGCACGGCGCCCTGCACACTGTTGCCCAGGGGGCCGAACGCCTTGCCGTCCGTCGCTTGCTTCAGTTTGCCGGCAAACGAGATGTTCTGCACCACGCCCATGGAGGCAACGCCGCCCATGAGCGACTTCACGCCACCGCCGTTGGCGAAGGTGATGGTGTGGCCCTGACCGTCGAGTGTGCCCGCAAGTATGCCCATGGGAGCAAAGAAGTACTCGTCATCGATGGTAATGTCGTTGTCGAGAACGTAATAGGCGTCGGCGTTGGCGTCGGCGGGTTTGAACTTGTTTTCGAGGTCGCTCTGCGAGCTCAGGTGCACTACGTTCTGCGGCTGAGCCACGGGCTCGGTGGGCTTGGGCTTCTCGAGCGCGGCAATGGCATCGGTGAGCGTCTTGGTTGCGGCGTTGACCTCGGCCTGCTTGGCGTCATCGTTGGCGTAGACGTCTTGAGCGCTCACAAGGGCCTCAGCGAGCTTCGACCAGCTCTCGGCCGTGTAGTCGTTCTCGATCTTGGCGTTGGCATCGTCAATCGCAGCCTTGAGGGCATCCTTGTTCACGACGACCGCAGCGCCGCCCGAGATCAGCACAGGCAAACCGCCCTGCGCAGACCAGGTAAAGCCGGTGGCAGGGGCATCGGTGTTGAGCTTATCGACCGAGGCCTGGGTCTTGAGGTCGTCGACAGAGATTTTGCTGCCAAAGGAAGAATCGACCTTGTAGCCGCACGCCTGATCGCCCGCAGTGAACAGATTGTTGGTCACGGTGCCAGACTGATACCAGGCAACGAGGCCGTAACCGCCAAAGGGCATGCCGCTGAGGCTGCCGGCGTAATACGAGTTGAGCACCGAACCGCCATCGAGCTTGCCTACAAGACCGGCAGCGTCAGCGAAAGTCCAATTGTCGTCAGAGGGGCTTGCCGTCGACCAGCACATTTGCACGGTACCCGAGCATGTGGTGGCGATAGGACCGTCGGTGCCAGAAATCGTCATCGAACCCGTCACGCCCAGATTCTGTACCGTACCAGCCACGCTCTTCGCCAGCGCCTTGCCGTTGAGCACGATGCTGTGGCCCTGGCCATCGAGCGTACCGGCCACGGTCTCGATCTGTTGGCCAGCCTCAAGGCTGATATTCGCCGCGAGCTTCACGACAGCCCCGGCCTCGATGGTGGTGGGCAGCTCATCGGCAAAAGAGACCATCACGGTCTCGCCGGCCTTGGCGACGCGCGCGCCGCGTGCCTGCTGAGCATCGGCATCCTCGTCGTCGATGTCCGCCGCGGCAGCAAGGCTCTCATCGGCAGACGGAGCGGCCTCGGAGCTCGCCTCGTCCGCCGATGCCTCGGCGCCTTCAGCACCCGTCTGCTCGTCCGCAGTGAAACTCGACTCGTCGGCATTCTCGGCAGTATCCGCCTGCTGCGAGGCCTGGGCCTGCGCCTGCACAGCGATCTCTGCCACGCCCTCGGCAAATGCCGACGTACCCGGCATCGACCAGACGAGCAGCGCCGAGAAAGCAGCGGCTCCCAGGCGCTTGAGCATAATGTTGTTTCGCGTCACCCGTTCTCCTTCTTTCGCGAACCTGCAATAGAGCCATGGCGAAGAAGGCGGGACAGGCGATACCCCGGCAGCACAAAGGCGCACGTCAGCCACCCTATCGGCAGCAAAACGCACGCTCAGCAGCACCCCTTGTAGACCGGAATCCAGCGGCAAACAGAGAGGCCCTCGGTTTCGAGAAGAGCGCGGGCAGGTAATCTGACTCGTGGGCGCGCCCGCATACAGTAACCGCCTTGCTCGGGATTCTCACCCGATTCCCCTTTATGCGCTCGCGCGCACCCGTGCTCCGGCTTCTATTTTTAATCGGAGGAAGTGTACGTTACCGCAGGTAAATCGGTCAATGCGCTACACAAAAAACCGCCATACCCGAGCCATATGGCTCCCGGATGACCACCTATAGGCAACCCATATCGCCACTAGGCCGCTAACGAACCAAGCCCGCCCGCAAGATTGAGCGGGCCGAATGTCCCCCGTGGGGCTGAGGGGGCCAAATGTACCTGTTAGAAGCCATTTAAGCGTTTTTACAGGGACTTTTGGCCCCCTCAGTCCCACGGGGGCTTTTTGGCCCGCTCATTTTGCTTTAGCTCAAGCAAACGGTCCCGCACGATTACTCGTACGGGACCGTTTTTAGTTAGGGCTGTCGTCTATGACCCGCTCCGGTTAATTCGCACGCTTGCGGATAAGCACGGCCCCCATAACGGCCAGAACTCCAGCCACCGTCAGAAGCGCCACGGTCACCACAGACGAATCACCGGTCTTGGCAAGCCCTCCCTTGGTCGCCTTCTTGGCGGTATCGGTCTTGACGTCCGTCTTCACATCCGTCTTCTGACCGGGCTTCTGCCCAGGCTCCTCCTGCGCAGCCTGCGTCACGGTCACCGTCGCATCATCGGACGTGGAAACCAGCCCGGCAGCACTCGTCACCTCAACGCGATACACCTTTGAACCGACCTCGGTCGTCGCGGCGACGTACTCAGCCGCCGTCGCCCCGTCGATGGCAGAGAAGTTACCGTCCTCGCCCTTGACGAACCACTGGTAGGTAAGCTGGGCATCCGAGCCATCCACGCTGTCATCAACCGTCGCGGCAACGCTCAGCTTGGCCTCAGCGCCCTGAGCACACGTTACCGACTGCGGCTGAGCCGTGATGCTGGGAGCAACAAAAGCGGACGCGTACATAATCGGGGTCCGGGAGGTTCCATTCTCGGCGTCATAGTCGCTCGGCATAAACGCACTCGAGGTATCTCCCGCATTCACATAGGCGCGCATCTCATCGAGAAGCTTGGCCGCCTTGTTGTAGACCTGTTCGCTCACTGCGGCAAACGCCTTGTTGGCAAGGTCCGTGCGCTGATCGGCAGGGGTCGCCTGCATCAACCCGTCAACAACGTCCTGCTGGGCGATAACCTGCTTCTGAAGGACATCGAGGTAGGCGCGCACGTTCTCACCCATCGAGGCACGGTTGTTGTAGGCGAGCGTGTTGATGTCCATGAAGACGTAGTCGAGGTTCTTGCCGTCCTTTTCGACCAAAGCCTGCGCAACGTCGTCCTTGCGTCCTGTATAAGTGCCGTCCACCGTGTTCCACGCCGGGAAGTAGTCAGCCGGAACTTCCGTCAACAGCGCAGAGTAGCTGGGCAGGTACACGCTGAACTCGCAACGCGAAAGCGCTTCCCACTGAATCGTGGCGATATCACTGGAAAGGCCGGACCGAATCTGGAAGATATTGCCCTCGGTCGTCCTGTTGTTGCCGATGGCATACAGGGCACTGTTGAGATTGGCGTTGAGGCTGTCATCCTGCTCACCGCGGGCAGCGAGGGAACGCAACGCCGTGAACGTATCGGATTTGATGCCCGGCGTAAACGTCAGCTGCGGGTCGATGAGCGAGGTGACGCGACCCTGTTCATCAACGGTATAGTCCGTCTGAGGCGCAAGGGCAGCACCGAAGTAAGCACGTCCCTGGGCCAGGCGCGTATTCTGCGACGAACCCGAATTCTCCTTGCCATACGTCTTGAAGATGTTCGGCGTGCCGTCGTCATAGGTTACGAGAACGTCGTTGGACTCGGGCAGCGTCACGACATCGGCCGAGTGCAGGCACTGACTCGCATCGTCAAGATCGACCTTATACTGCAGGCCGCCGATGTTGGGATTAACGGACGCCACGTCGTCGCCCATCTTGACGGCAATCCACTGATGGCCCGAAAGCTGAGCGAAAATCCAGGTCTCGGTATTGTCGGCAATGACGATCTGGTTGCAGTCCTGAGAGCCATACTGATCGATGATGGCGCCGAGCTTCTCCACGCCGTCGCGCGCCGTGGACGAAACGCTCAACAGGTAGTCGGCCAGGTTATACTCGCCGATGCCCGTGTCGACACGAGGGTCGATAGCATCGATTCCGTCGTTGTAATCCGTTGTGAGCGTCGCGGAAACGGAGACGCCGCGCTCGTTGGTGCCGGCCTCGGAATACACGCGGGACGCTGCCTCGTCGTCCTGGGCATCCCACTCATCGGGATTGTCACGAACATAGGTGTAACGATACGAGCGACCCTGATAGGTGTACTCAAAGCCGGTCCCCGGCACAGAATCGTTCTCGAAAGAACGGAAGACAGGGTTGTCGATCGGCTGCTGCACGCCAAAGGTCTTGCAGTAGCGAGGTGAATAGTCCTCGGCGCGGCCGACATAGGTATCGCCCGTCGTTGTCTGGTTCTTACCGATGTAAACCTGCGTGCAGGCGAGCGCGGGCGCGGGCATGGCAAGCACAAGCGCCGCGACTATGCCCCCCCTAAACGCCTTCTTAGCAAAAGCCGGTAACCTCATACGTTCTCCCCTCCACACGGAGCCCGAACTACCCACCAACAATATGCGCAATGAGAACACTTTAGCTGGATAAATCGGATTGAATATGCAGTTATCAGCTTATCTTATGTGTTAAGGAAGTATGGACACGGCACTCGTAACAACCCGTGACCGGTCGTTTGCATCTGGCAGGCGGCATTCCCCGCAGGGTTGAACAGGCCGATAAGCCCCGTGCGCAAGATTGAGCGGGCCGAGTGTCCCCCGTGGGGCTGAGGGGGCCAAATGTACCTGTTAGAGGCCATTTAAGCGTTTTAACGGGGACTTTTGGCCCCCTCAGTCCCACGGGGGACATTTGGCCCGCTCATGCCCGACTGGAACGGCACGCGCTATCATGGGTGCCGTTTTGATGAGTCATCTTGATGGGAGCGTACCTATGGCAGCTTTTTCCACCGTGATCTTTGACCTTGACGGCACCATCCTCAACACGCTCGAGGACCTAGCAGCCGCCGGTAACCATACCTGCGAGATGCACGGCTGGCCCACGTTTGCCGTGGACGAGTACCGCTACAAAGTGGGAAACGGCATGCTTAAGCTGGTCGAGCGCTTTATGCCCGCCGAATACGCGGGCGACGGCCGTATGTTTGAGCAGACACTTGCCGAGTTTAGAGCTTATTACGGCAAGCACAAGGAGGACCACACCGCTCCCTACGCCGGCACGATTGAGATGCTCGACCGTCTGCGCGCTGCGGGCGTTCAGCTTGCCGTGCTCACCAACAAGGATCATATTTCGGCAGCCCCGCTTATCGAGAAATATTTTGGCCCCGAGCGCTTTGCGCTGGTGCAGGGCCGTGTGGACGCATTTCCGCCCAAGCCCGAGGCACCCGTCACGCTGCATGTGATGAAGGAGCTGGGCGCCGATCCGGCAACCACGCTCTATGTGGGCGATTCGAATGTCGATGTTCTGACCGGCCACAACGCCGGCCTTAAGAGCGCCGGCGTCACTTGGGGCTTCCGCGGTCGCGCAGAACTCGAAGCCGCCGGCGCCGACTACGTGGTGGACACCCAGGACGAGCTCGCCGCGCTGATCTTGGGCGAGTAACGAAGCCGACGCGCTACGCAGTCGCGGCGATGCTGCCGTGCGGAAAGCGCGTCCCGTTTTGACGCCTCAAACTGGGACGCGCTTTCCGGTTGAGCCCCGTTGGGGAAACGACATCCCGTTTTGGAGCAATATTCCGGGTCGCACTTTCCGCAACCCACCCCATCCGGAAACCGCGACCCGGAATTCAGCCAAAAACCGGTCCACATTTTCCCGAGCGCTCAATATAGTCGATGGGGACGTTCTTAAACGACTAGTCAAATAAGAACGTCCCCAATGACTACCACGGCAACGCCGATGCTTTGGCAATGCCAGCGAGCGGTCGCCAGAGCGAACAAATTGGCATGAAAAGAGGGCGGCATAGACCTTCTGGTCATGCCGTCCTCTTTGAATGACAAGTTGTCGCTCTGGTGCCCGCGCAGCGTCGAGCAGTTACGGCGTTTGGTAAAACGCCGTAACCCCCTAGCTCATCATGGCATTCATCATCTCGTTGGTTGCGGAATCGTCGGCAGACCACTCGCCGTCGTCATTGCAGGAATACTTGAAGGTGACCTTGGTGTCCTTGGTCTTAGCAGCCTTGGTCACATCGACCATAACCTGACCGGCCATTTTGTACAGCTCGTCATCGGAAGGCATCGAATCGAGCGCAGCGACCTTCTCCTGGTACTGGGTGGCAAAATCCTCAACGATCTGGTTCATGGACTTGCAGGTAATGGTGACCTCGGCAGTTGCGGTGCCCTTGTCCTCGTCGACCGTCACGTCGCCGATCTTGTAGTCAAAGCCCTCGAGATAGCTCTTGGCATACTCCTTGGGATCGATGCCCAGCTGCTCGAACTCGTCGCCCGAGGCCTCTTCCAGGCCGGCGAGGAAGTCGTCGCCACCGTTCTTGACCTCGTCAAACTGCGTCGTAAGATCCTCGGTGATGAGCTCCTCAACCGAAGGACCTCCGCAGCCGGAAAGCACAACCACGCACGCGACCAGAACAGCCATCAGGGGCACAAGCAGCAGCTTCTTTTTCATGAGATTCCTCCCAACAAGCGGCACCGCGCTTCCCGACGCGGCGCACGTCGTAACAATAAGGCCATACTAGCCGCTAACGAACACCCCCGGCAAAGCAAAGGCGCAGGCGGCTCGATTTAACGTCCGAACGGTTTACCGGTCCGCCCAACGCGCAATAAAACGTTCCGCCGCATTGTAATAAAAAAGGGTGGTCGAACGATTCGACCACCCCAAAACACCCTTATGTTGCCGCGGCTTACTTGCGGACGACCTTAACGATGGCGTCACCAGCAGCAACGGCAGACTCAGCCTCGACGGCGAGCTCGACGTCGGCGAACTCGGCGGTGTTGGACACGGCCACGACGACGCAGTCCTTATAGCCGGCAGCGGCGATCTTGGCGCGGTCGATCTTGAGCATGGGCTGGCCAGCCTTAACGACATCGTCAGCCTTGACGAAGCCCTCGAAGCCGTCGCCGTTCATGTTGACGGTATCGACGCCAACGTGCACCAAAACCTCGATGCCGCTATCGGACTGCAGACCCACGGCGTGACCCATGGTGACGGTCACCTTGCCGTCGCAGGGAGCGTAGACCAGATCGTCCTCGGGCCACACGGCGCAGCCCTTGCCCAGCACCTCGCCGCTAAAGACGGGATCGGGCACGTCGGCCATCTTGATGACCTTGCCCTTGACGGGCGAGCACAGCACGTCGGCGCCGGCAGAAGTAGAGATGGAGGCAGGAGCAGCGGCAGCCGCGGGCTCAGCCTTCTTCTTGAACATGTCAAACAGACCCATACGTTTTCTCCTCTTGATTAAGCGCAACGTTATGCGCATGCCTATGGTGATTATAGTGCCAAATGGCCAAATTGCTAAGGTCAGGGCTCGAGTCGAGAGCCCTTCCAGGCCCTTCCCAAAACCTTTTCCCCAGTGGCACTCATATTGTCGATTAATCCTCGATAAGCCCCAGGCGAACGAAAGCGTTCCAGATGCCGCCGTCATCGACGTCGGTGGTCACGCAATCGGCTGCCTGTCCGGCGTTCGGCAGAACGCCGGAACTCAATCGCCGAAACTCAATTACTCCAGGCCCTCGGCGCCGTTGGACTTGATGATCTTCTGGTAGGCGTAGAAGCTGTCCTTGCGGCGGCGCTCGTAGGTACCGGTGCCGTCATCGTACTTATCGACGTGAATAAAGCCGTAGCGCTTGCGCATCTCGCCGGTGCCGGCGGACACCAGGTCGATGGGGCCCCACCAGGTGTAGGCGATCAAGTCGACGCCGTCGGCAATGGCCTCGCCCATGGCTTTGATGTGGCTGCGCAGGTAGGCAATGCGGTACGGGTCGTGGATGGAGCCGTCCTCCTCGACCTCGTCGTAGGCGCCCATGCCGTTCTCGACCACCATCAGCGGAATCTCATAGCGGGCGTAAATCTCGTTGAGGGCGATGCGCAGACCCAGCGGATCGATCTGCCAGCCCCAGTCGGTGGACTCCAGATAGGGGTTCTTGCCGCCAAAGGTCATGTTGCCCTCGGTCATCTCGTGGTCCTTGTGGGTGCCCACGGTGCCGGACATGTAGTAGCTAAAGGTGTAGAAATCAACCTTGCCGTCGGCGATATCCTGCAGGTCGCCGTCCTCCATCACGAGCTCAACGTCGTTCTCGGCCCAGAAGCGCTTGGCATAGAACGGGTACTTACCGCGCACCTGCACGTCGGAGCAGTACCAGTTCATGGTGTTCATCTCCTGCTGCGTGGCGAACACGTCGGCCGGATCGCACGTGGCGGCATAGGAGAGGATGAAGCAGTCCATGTTGCCCATCTTAAACTGCGGGTAATGCTCGTGGGCATAACGCACGACGCGGCCGCTGGCGACAAACTGGTGATGCAGCGCCTGCATACGAGCCTGCGGCGTGGTGTGGACCGCCGACGCCGGACCCTCAAAGCCCTGAATCATGCTGGTCTCAAAGAGGTTCCCCATGTCCTGAGTACCGCAGTTGATCTCGTTGAAGGTGAGCCAGAACTTGACCTTGTCTTGATAGCGGTCGAAGACGGTCTGGCAGTACTTCTCAAAGAAGCCGATGAGCTCGCGACTCGCCCAGCCGTTGTATTTCTCGACCAGGTGATAGGGCATCTCGTAGTGCGAGAGGGTCACGAGCGGCTCGATATTGTGGGCACGCAGGCAGTCGAAAACGCGGTCGTAGAAGGCGAGGCCGGCCTCATTGGGCTCAGCGTCGTCGCCGTTGGGGAAGATACGGCTCCAGGAGATGGACATGCGGAACATATTGAAGCCCATCTCGGCGAACAGCGCGATGTCCTCCTCGTAGTGATGGTAGAAATCGATACCATCATGATTGGGGTAGAAGCGGTTGGGGTCGATGTCGATCGTAATCTGACGTGGCTCCTTGTAGCTGCCGCCCAAGAAATGGTCGTCGACGGAAGGACCGCGGCCGTCCACGTTCCAAGCGCCCTCAAACTGGTTGGCGGCGGTGGCGCCACCCCAATAGAAACCCTTGGGGAACTTGATGTTTGCCATGAGCATCTCCTTTGCATCGCGGGTCGATAATCCGAGTATCGCCTGCGCACGGGACGGGCAGAAGCGGGCGCGCCAAACCCGACACTTCTTTTCGCGCCCACGAACCGCCGCCGCCCCGTCCCTGACACTTCCTGATACCGACCAACAAAGGGACAGGTTTATTTTGGCAGGTTTTATCTGGGCAAACGCCGGCGGTAGGCGGCCGGCGTGCAGCCATAGCGCTCGGCAAATTTTTTGTAGAAGAAGCTCATATTGGCATAGCCCACCTCGCGCGCTGCGGCCTCTGCAGTAGCACCGGTGTCGAGTAGAGCCGCCGCGCGTGTCAGGCGGCTCTCCTGCACGAGCTGCATAAACGTGCGGCCCGTCTGCCACTTGAGCAGCGCGCTCGCGTAGTTGGGACTCAGGTGCAGGTGGTGGGCTAAGTCGTCGAGTGTGCAATCGCAAGCATGCCGCTCGATGTAGCTCATCGCCGCCGCAACCTGCGCCGAGGGAAGTGCGGGCGCGTCCGTTTGCAGCAGCGCGGCCTCGTAGCTTTGCATAAGCTCGACCAGCAGCAGCTCGAACAGCCTCGAGGCAATCTGAGGACTCGCCGCTGTCGGCTCCAGGAGTTCGCAGAGCATCTCCTGCATGTACCGGCGCACGCGACGGCTGCCACCCGTGCGGAAATGCACGTGACCGCGGTGGTCGGTTTCGTCATTGAGGGCGTTGAGTAGAAATCGCGAGACAGTACCTGCGGACGAAAGGCTCTGATCCAGGCTGCGGCGCAACATCGGCCGCGAGATGACAATGCTCAGCATAATGTCATGCTCACCCAGCTCGCCTATGGCGTGCGGACATGCCGCATCGAGCAGGAGCACCTCATTTTGGGCGAGTGTGAGTTGTGCGCCGTTGACAATCTGCGGCGCGTTTCCGCAATAGACATAGCTGATTTCGACATAGTCGTGCACGTGCTCCGGTACGGGATTGAAACGCGAGTTGCGCACAATTGACAGGCCCTCGGGCATACCTTTTTGATGCAGAGCGCGCATTCGATTGCCGATCTTATGGACGTGATTATCGTCGATTTCCGGCTGAAAATCCCAGTCGAACGCATCGCACCAGTCATAGCGGGCACCCGCGCGGTATGCGCGCTCGCTATCGGTCAGCTCGAGCAAAAGATTGTCTAAACGTGCGATATCCATAGCTCCACCATCGTTGATTTAGTCATATTCTGCCGTGGTTTTGATATTAGCAGGGCAGCGCGGACGACGTACCCTGACTTCAATCGATTTAAAAGGTTGGTTTTAGAGGAGTGGATATGGCAGCATACGGCAACCATGTGCTTCCGTTCTTGTGGCTCAAGGGCGAAGAACGCGAGACGATTACCGAATACTTAGAGCAGATTGCCGGCGCAGACATCCATGAGGTCTGCCTTGAGTCGCGCACGCATCCCGAATTTTGCCGCGACGGCTGGTGGTCCGACCTGCGTTTTATCATTGGCGAGTGCAAGCGCCTGGGCCTTAAGATCTGGCTGCTCGATGATGCCCACTTTTCCACGGGCTACGCCAACGGCGCGCTTGCAGGCGAGGATGTAGACCCCGCGCTCAAGAAGACTGTGCTTAAGCATCACACGGTAACGGTCGTTGGACCCCAGCCGTCCACGACCATCAAGCTCGGCAACCTCATGGATCCCACGGAGCACTTTGTGGGCGCGGCGGGTTTTGACGCTGCCGGCGCATCGCTCGACCTTGAGCTCGCCGTTGAGCAAACCGAGGGCGGCACTCCCGCCTGCCTGCGCTTTGACGCTCCCGCCGGCGTCACCACCCTCGAGCTCTACGTCACCAGCCAAAAGACCGGCTTTCGCGATGAATACATCAACATGGTCGACGCCGATTCGTGCCGCATGCTCATCAACGCCGTCTACGAACCCACATTCACGCATCTGGGCGACGAGTTCGGCAAGACCATTCTGGGGTTCTTTACCGATGAGCCTGGCTTTATGAACGAGAAGGGTGCGACCCTCGAAGACGCTTCTACCAGCAGCTTTATCGGACGCGGTGACATGGCGCTGCCATGGTCGGACGAACTTGCGCGACGCCTGCACGAGGCACTGGGCACAAATTGGCTGAGTGAGCTCCGCGGGCTTTGGACGCGCGACCCCGCCGGCGCTCGGGTCCGCCACACCTACATGGACATCGCCACGCAACTCTACCGTGCGTGCTTTGACGAGCAGATTGGTGACTGGTGCCGCGAGCGCGGCGTTATGCACATTGGCCATGTAATCGAGGACAAGAGCTGCCACACACGCTTGGGCCAGGGCGCTGGGCACTACTTCCGCGCTGTCGCCGGTCAGGACATGGCGGGCATCGATGTGGTTATTAACCAGCTCGCCCCCGGCATCGACCACGGCCCTTACAGCTACTTCCATGGCGCATGGAACATGGAGTTCTTTACCTACGCGCTTGCCAAACTGGGCTCTTCGGCCGCGCGCCTCGACCCCAAAAAGCAAGGGCGCTGCATGGCCGAGGTCTTTGGCGCCTTTGGCTGGCACGAGGGCTTGCGCGAGATGAAATGGATTGCCGACCACATGCTCGTCCGCGGCGTCAATTGGTTTACGCCGCACGCGTTTAGCATGGCGCCCTTCCCCGATTGGGACTGCCCGCCGCACTTTTACGCGCACGGCAATAACCCGCAGTGGCCGCACTTTGGCCAGCTCATGAGCTATATGAACCGTACGGCAACGCTGCTTTCGGAAGGCTGTGCCACGCGCCCCGTCGCCATCCTGTACCATGCCGATGCCGAATGGGCCGGTAGCGCCATGCCTATCGAGCGCTTGGCGGCAGAGCTCACGCGCGCGCAGATCGACTTTGATTTTGTGCCCGCCGAGGCTTTTGAGGACAAGAGCCGCTACAAGGTTTCGATTGCCGATGGATTGCTTGGTGTTAACAACTGCCACTACCAGGCATTTGTTATGCCCGGTGCTACGTTTATTGGCGCGGAGACGGCAAAGGCGGCGAGATACATGACGGATGCAGGCGTTATGGTGCTTGCCGTCGACGAGGTGCCCGGCGCATTCTACGATTCCGATGGCGCGGTCGAGCTGGGAGGACTCGTCGCAACGCCGCTCGCCGATGTCGCCCGCGCGCTTGCAAGCGCGGGACTGCAGACCGTTGTGCCTGACACACCGCAACCCTGGCTACGCGCACTTCGCTACAAGCGAGCAGGCGAGACCTACGTTATGCTCGTCAACGAGCACCCACGCGAGCACATCGACTGCACGGTTGCACTTGCGACAGGCGAGCGCCTTTGCGGCACGCGGCTCGACCTGCTAAACGGTGCCGAGCCCGTTGCGTTTGACGGTGCGCTGGAGCTCGCACCCTTCGAGAGCTGCATCGTTGTTTTGCAAGCGAGCAACGAGGATGCGCCCGGAGACGGCGTAATCGACGCTGATACATCGCTCGGCCTGCGCATCGAAGGCCCATGGACCGTTGCCCTCTCCCCTGCCGGCAGCAATGGCGCCTTTGGTGAAGCACAAGAGCTCAAACACCTGGGCGACCTTACGGCCGATCTGTTCACCGGCACCTGCGGCACCTACCGATATCATGCGTCGTTTGAGCTGGCCAACGATTGCACCGACGCCACGATCGACCTGGGAGACGTCTACGAAACCGCAACGCTCACGCTCGATGGACGCTCGCTCGGCACACGCATCTGCCCGCCCTATCGTTTTGCCGCCGGCTCACTTTCCGCCGGTGCGCATGAGCTCGCGATCGACGTCATCAACACGCTCGACCATGCGATCCCCGACATCTTCGGTCTCACCGAGCCCGTCGCCCCCAGCGGCATCCTCGGCCCCGTTACCCTTTGCGGGCAAAACCTGCCAAAATAAACCTGTCCCTTTTTGGCAGGTTTGGCGAGTGTGGGAGTTCGCATGGATATCAAACGCAAGATCACCGAAGCGCAGGGCCTCACCCCCACCGAGCAACAGCTCGGCATTGCAGCCCTTGCCATCGGTCAGGACATCCGCGGACTTTCTATTAAGGAATTTGCCGCGCAAACCAACGTTTCGGTCGCGAGCGTACACCGTTTTTGCAAAAAGCTCGGTCTCGAGGGCTTCAAGGATCTCAAGGTCGAGCTTATTCGCTTGGCAACCGAGGCGGGAAACCGCCGCGACGTGGACATCAACTTTCCCTTTGATGCTACGTCCAGCCCCGCGCAGGTTATGGAGCGCATGGAGGGGCTCTACCAGACCACGCTGGCCGAAACGCAGGAGCTGCTCGACCCCACGCAGCTTGACCACGCCGCCAAGCTCATCGCGAACGCCCGACAGGTCGACATCTACACGGGCTCGCACAACCTCTATCCAGCGGGAATGTTCCGCGACCGCCTGCTCTCCGCCGGTAAAAGCGCGACGTGCCACGACGGTGTCGAGGCCCAGGTGCGCACGGCACTCGCCTCGGGTCCCGACCATGCGGCAATCGTCATCTCCTACAGCGGCCTTGCCCCCAATCTCAAGGACATCTTGCCGATCCTCAGCAGCCGGCATGTCCCGGTCATCGTTATCGGTACGCCTTATTGCGCGCGCATTCATCCCGGCTTTGCTGCCTACCTTACGGTAAGTGACCACGAGAGCATGACGCATCGCATCACGCAGTTCGCG
>CABUAL010000015.1 GCA_902489515.1 uncultured Collinsella sp.
AAACCTAAGCCGGTGCCCCCGCTCTCCCGGGGCCTGTGGCTACTTGGTTGTCGCAAGCGGCTCGCTTTTCGGAACTGGGCTGATGATTTCTAGATGTAAGGCGCTCTTGGTCCTAACGGGCCTGGGGCGCCTATCTTTTGGAGGTAGATTTTTGGGACATGCCTGAAAATCTACCTCAAACTTCTAGTGTAGGACGAGAAGTTGTAGCTGAAACTTCTCTTGTAGGACGAGAAGTTATATACTCAAGATGTTGAAAGGAGAGCATTATGGCGCCTACAGCGTTGGGTATTGCAGAGATTGTTGCCGAGGCCCGTTCCTTTGAGATTCCTCACGTCGTGCATCGAGACGATGCCATCAGTGATCTTCCTGAGCCAAAGCCGTTCAATCTTGTCCATATCATCACGGGTATCAGGCGCTGCGGCAAAACGTTCTATGCGTTTCAATGGATTCGTCGCCTTATCGATCGCGGTGTCGATGCCGAGCGTATCTTCTATTTCAATTTTGCTGATGACCGTCTTCGACCGGCGCCGGACACGCTCATGAGCGACATTTTGGAAGAGTATTGGCGGCAGGTTCCCTCAGCGCGAATGAAAGGCTGTTATCTCTTTCTGGATGAGGTGCAGGAGACCGATGGCTGGCAGGGCGTTTGTCAGCGTTTGGCGGAGCACGAGAGCGTAACGCTTGTTATCACCGGATCGTCCTCAAAACTATCTGCCGATGAAATAGCGACGCAGTTTCGCGGTCGCTCGCAAGAGCACGCTATGCATCCGCTTTCATTCCGCGAGTATTGTGCGTTTCATCACATTGAAACGCCGGATATGTCTACTAGTGCTGGGGCTCCAGCTGTTTCTCCGCAGCGGCGAACTGATCTGGAATCGGCATATGACCGTTATCTCATAGAGGGTGGCTTTCCTGGGGTTCAGGAGCTTGATGCCGGTTCGCGTATTCAGATGCTTCAAGCCTATTTGCGAGATGTTGTTGCACGAGACATTCTCGAGCGGAGCGGGCGCACGGATATCGCTCTTGCCAACCAAGTAGGGCTCTTCTGCCTTCGAAACACGGGTTGCGACCTTTCGGTTAACAGTTTGTTGGAAGCCTTAAAGTCTGTCGGATATCGAGCGTCATGGGAAAAAATAAACGAACTCGTTCGTTTATTCCAGCAGGCTCATCTCATTGGATTACTTCCGGAGTATTCAACTTCTTTGGCTCCTAAGACAACGACAACAGACAAGGTCTATGCCGTCGACCAGGGGATGGCATATGCAACATCGCGTGCTAATCAGCAGGATATAGGAAAGCGTTTGGAGACTGCGATTTATGCTGAACTCATGCGCCGTACGGCAAACGGCCGGTTGGAAACGGTGACTTCATTTACGGCTCCAACGCAAGCACGAGAAAAAGTTGATTTCTTGGTCGGCGACGCTTTGGCATCGGAACCATACGCGCTTTACCAGGTGACAGTCGATATGACGGCAGAGAAAACGCGCAGGCGTGAAGTTGGTTCCCTTGAGGTTGCTATGGTAAAAACCGGTATCAAGGATGCCAATATCATCACGCTGCGCGAGGCGACCCAGATCAAAACGGAGCATGGCGTCATCGAGGTTATTCCCGCATGGAAATGGTCGCTTGGTCTGTAATGCTACGCCGGCCCGCCGGGGCCGCACGGCACCATGTTGATGACCGGCGCTTTAGGAACGTCCCTAAGTGCCGGTTTGGCTGGTAAGTCGAGATGTGGGGAGCCCGTTGCTGGTATGGGACGGAGGGATTCCGCGTCCGCCTGGTCGGCGGCCGCGCTCCGCTGCGTCGCTTCGCTCCTTGCGTGCTGCGCTGGAAAACGCTTCGCGTTTCCTCAGCTCCGCACCCTTGCGGGTTCGAATCCCTCTGCTTGCCCACAAGAAAGCGCCCTGGGCCGTTATGGGCTCAGGGCGCTCAATTTTAATGGCTGGGACGGAGGGATTCGAACCCCCAACAGCCGGCACCAAAAACCGGAGTTCTACCGTTGAACTACGTCCCAATGTGTGGTGTTGCCCAAAAGCAACTCGTTTAGTTTACCTAATCTGCGAGGGCATCGCAAACGCCATCGAGCAGGCGTACGGCGAGTGTCTGCGCGTCGCTGGCCGTGAAGGTGCCGTTGTAGCGCGTCATGCCCGTGAGCTCAATGCGAATGCGTGCCGGCTTCTGCTGCGCGGCGACATTGGCAGTGCGGATGCGCTGGGCCAGGTTATGGCACTCGGCGAGGGCGATCGTGGCGCGCGGCGCTGCATCTGCGGGCAGCTCATCGCTTGCAATTTCGAGTACCAGGTCCACGTCGGTCGGAACCTCGGAATCGCAAAGCATCATGCCGCTACTATCGGTCGTCGCCGTGGCGATGTTCCACATGCGCGATGCAACGCTGCGCGCGATGGGGTCCTCACCGATGACGGCAATCTGGAAGCGCTCGAGCACGTTGGCGGCGCGAGCAAAACCGATGCGGGACTCGGCTTCGGTGACCGAGGGCTTGCCCTCCCACACATGGTGCAGGCGGTTGATGTAGGCGTAGGTGTCCTGGAAGGCCATGCCGTCGGCAAACAGGCCGACATTTTCCTGGAACTGCTGCAGGGCGGCCTCGGTATGCGGACCAAAGTAGCCGTCGTCTTCGCCACAGGCAAAGCCCAAAACGTTGAGAGCGCGCTGCAGGGCCTGCACATCGGCGCCATGGAAATTGGGCATGCGCAGATAGAGGGTGCGGTCGCCCAGCTTATACGAAGCGTCTACAAGGGCGCTCCAACAGGGGATATCGACGGCATGACCGGCAGCAAGGCCGCTGTCGAGCCTGAAGGTGCTGACGGCCTGCTCAGTGGTGGCTCCAAAGTACTTGTCGGTGACTTCGGCGGCATCAATCGTGTAGCCGAGCTGCAGGAGACGAGACTGCACGTCCTCGACGGCTGCTCCTTGCATGCCCGTTGTAATAGGTTCCATGAACGAACCCCTTTCGGCGTACCATTCGTACTATTTGAGCGTCTGTCGGATAGACAACGCAAAGGGATGCATAAACATGCACTCAACAGTGTAGCAAGTTGTGCCTAAATACGCTGCTGACAGGTTTTATAACCCCCGTTAGTTAAGGCGCTCCACAAAGAAATCTGCCATGGAGAGGAACAGCTCGCGTGCGTGCGGATCAAGCTCAACGTTCTCGATGGCCGCTTTGGCCTTAGCGGTCAGGTCGAGCGCGTAAGTGTGGGCGTAATCGATAGAGCCGGTCTCCTGGAAGATCTCCACCGCGCGTGCGAGCTGCGCGGGATCATCGGTGCCCGAGGAAAGAATCGCCTCGACCTCGTCGTGGTAGCGCTCATCAGAGAGGGCATGTACGGCGACAAGCGTGCGCTTGCCCTCGGTGATGTCGGTGCGGAAGTCCTTGTTGGCGGCTTCCTTAGTGCCGACAAGGTTGAGCAGGTCGTCCTGAATCTGAAAGGCAAGGCCCGTGTGCAGGCCAAAGGCGCGCAGCGCTTCGATTTGCTTATCGCTGCCGCCGCCGATAATGGCTCCGGCGGCAAGCGGCGTGGCTCCGCTGTAAAACGCGGTCTTGTGCGTTGCCATGTCCAGGTAGTCATCAACCGAGATATCAAAGCGCCCGTCACGGACCCAACCCAGGTCGAGTGCTTGACCCTCGATGGTGCGGACGATCATCTCGGTAAGCTCGTGGAGCACGCGCAGCTTCACGTCGGACTCAAGCGTAGGGTCGTCGAGAACCGTCTTGGTGACCATGGTGAGCGCCAGGTCGCCACAATTGATGGCAAGGCCCGTGCCCTCGGTAAGGTGCATGCAGGGCTTGCCTCGACGAAGCTGTCCGTTGTCGGCGATGTCGTCGTGGATCAGCGCGCCCGACTGGAAATGCTCGATGGCTGCCGCGGCGCTGCGGGCGCTCTCAAAGCTGCCGCCCACTGCGGTTGCGGCGAGCATACAGATAAGCGGGCGGTGGCGCTTGCCGGCGTTGGCCGTAAAAGCCGAGAGCGGCGCATACAGGTAGCGCTCGATATCGGCAGAGGTCGCCTGTCCGTCAAAGAACGTGGCCAGATAGTCGTTAATCTGGTCAAAGTGCTGGGCTAAAAAGCTGGTAAACGGACTGGACACGGGTTCTCGCATTCTTTCTTGGGTTACATCGTTGCGGTGTGCAGATACCATATTGCCACATTGGAGTTGCCGGCGCGTCTGTTTTGGCGATTTGGAGAAACGGGACGCGTGCGCGTGCCGGCTGCTTATATAAGCCTAAAGTGCTCGAGCGCCTTGACGACGCCATCTTTGTCGACCGAGTCGGTGATGTAGTCGGCGCGCTTTTTGAGATAGTCCGGCGCATTACCCATGGCGATACCGACATCGACGGCGTTCATCAGCGAGACGTCATTGCTGGCGTCGCCGATGCCGTATACGGTTCCGTGGTGGGGATCGAGGGCGTCGAGTACAGACTGGATGCCCCCACGCTTCGTGCATTCGCGGGGCGAGATTTCGGTTACCTCGAGTTCGAGCTCGTTAAAGCACAGCAGCGGCTCAAGCGCCTTATCTTGAGCGATGTGGTTAGCGAGCGATGTAGACATCAAGATCTTGTAAGCACTGTAATGTTGCAGCTGCGTGACTGCGTCGCCCAGGGTGCGCGCGTATCCGGGAGCATCGGGGGCATCGGCACTCATGCGCACGACGCCGTTGAGGCCCTCAAAGCGGATGACCTCGCCCGATTGCTCAAGGTAGGGGGCAAGACGCTGCAGCATGCTGGGCGTCATCGACAGATCGCGAATTGCGCGTCCGTTGATCTCGGCGTAACCGCCCGCAAGACAGACGATGCCGGTCCAGGGCAGCTCTAGAAGTTTGGGGTGGATGCAGCTGAGGGTGCGTCCTGTGCAGATAAAGGCCATGTTGCCATTTGCAACGAAATCGCGGATGGCCTGCGAGACCGCCTCGTTGGGATAGGGGGACAGGTCACGCTCGCTCTCGGGAAGCTCTTGTGCCGCTCGAGGGTCTTGCCAGGCGAGCGTTCCGTCGATATCGAAGAAGCAGATATCGCCGCGCTTATGGGCTGCGCTGGCGGCAGGGGAGGCCGAGGTGGTGGGCACAAATCCCGGCTCGAGGCCCATGATCTGGTCAAAATGCTCTTTAACGCGGGGAACGGAGATGCCGATGATCACCTGGGCGGTCTTGTCCGTAATGATGAGGCCCTTGGCGCCCACCGCGACAAACGACGCGTTATCTGCAACGATGGAAGGGTCTGCGACCTCGACGCGCAGGCGCGTGGCACAGTTGGTTGCGCCCACAATATTGCCAACGCCACCTAAAAGCTGAATTACCCGCTCAGCGAGGACGTGATCTTGATCGGATCGACTATTGACCTCGTCATTGGGAGATTGCTCTTTGGCAAAGCCGCTTTCCGTTAAACGATCGATTGCCGCGCGATTGGCAACATGATCCTCGCGGCCCGGCGTCTTAAGGTCATAGACCAAGATGAGTGCTCGAAAACTAACAAAAAAGATGAGGCTAAAGGCAAGGCCGATACCGAGCGCCAAAAGATAGGCACCGGCATGCGTGCGCATGAGCGGAATAAAGTTGAAGGCTGCCATCTCCATCAGGCCGCCCGAGAAGATGCCGACGATGCCAAAGAGATTCATGGTTGTGGCAAGGCAAGACGATAAGACGGCGTAGAGCAAAAAGAGCCCGGGGTGGGTGAACATAAAGAGAAACTCGAGTGGCTCGGTAACGCCGCAAACCACCGAGGCGACGATGGCGGGCAAAAGGATGACCTTAAGGCCGGCGCGGCGCTCTGGTTTTGCGGTGGAGTAGAACGCGGCTGCGATGGCGGGAAGGCCAAAGAGCTTGACCCAGCCGGTGGCGGTAAAACCGGCCCACGGCGCAAGTTCATTAAGGGGGCGCGTGCTATGGGAGAGGATGGGGAGCAAGCTGCTCCACGTGGCGTAGATGCCGTCGTTAATGACCAGGTTGTCGTAGTAGATTGGCATGTAGAGCAGGTGGTGCAGCCCCATGGGCTCGAGCGCTCGCTCCAAAAGCACAAAGATGCCCACGCCAAAGGGGCCGACGCTCGTAAGTGCATGGCGCAGCGTTTCGGTCATTGCGTATACGGAGGGCACGATGGCGGCCGAGATAGCGGCAAGGGCAAACACGGCAAAAAAGCTGATGAGGTAGACCAGCGAGGAGCCCGAGAAGGTGCCGAGCCAATCGGGAACCTTGGCATCGTAGAAGCGGTCATGGATGGCGACGACGGTTGCCGATACCGCCAGCGGGCCGATAATGCCGGTGTCGAGCGTCTTGATGCCGTCGATGATGGTGATGCCGCTAGCGGAGGTCAAAGACGACGGGTACTTAAGTCCAAGATTGTCTCCGCTCAGCTTAATGATCTCGCTCAAAAAGAAGCAGTAGGCAAAATAGGCGACGAGAGCCTCGAGGCAGCAACGAGCCGGTTGTTTTTGGGCAAGACCGATGGGCAGCGCTACGGCAAAAAGGAGCGGGAGGCGTTTAAAGACCGTCCACGAGCCGCGCTGGATGATGGTCCAAAAAGCGTACCAAGGGGTTCCGTATACGGCGAGATCGCCGACGATGTCCGCAGTCGTTGCGAGAGCGGAGACGCCGACCATGAGGCCTGATATAGAAAACAGCATGGCGGGCGCGAACATTGCCCCGCCAAAGCGTTGGATTTTTTGCAGCATGTTCTGCCTTCCGAATATCGAGGCGCGTTGCGCGTGGGGAAACGTTTAAACAATGGATTCATTGTAGAGGACCAGACGATTGTCGTACCGGCAGTTTTGAGCGAAACCGATTTGGGCATGACAGAAACCGTCAACGGTTAAATCCTGTCGCTTTACCGATATTCGGTTTAAACAACTTTAAGAAATGCTATCGTGCCTAGCCGGAAATGAACAATGTAGAGGTGAAACAATGCCAAAAGCGATATACGAAGGAATCTACCGAGAAATACGTTCGCGCATCATTAATGGGACCTATGCGTTTCAGGAGATGCTGCCGACCGAAGCCGAGCTGACCGCGGAGTTTGGCTGCACGCGCAATACCGTTCGACGTGCCTTGAGCATGCTGGCCGACGGGATGTTTGTGCAGCCCATACACGGCAAGGGCGTGCGCGTTATTTGGCTTAAGGGCGAAACCGACATGTTGGGCGCACTCGAGGAAGTTGAGTCGTTTGGCGAATTTGCAAAGCGCAACAATGCCGTTGCATCGACGGACGTTAAGTCTTTTGAGCATTTGATTTGCACCGAGCAGCTCTCTCGTCGCCTGGGCTTTAAGGTGGGCGAGGAGTTGATTCGCGTGGTGCGTGTCCGAAGCCTTAACGGCAATGCGCGCCAAGTAGACCATGGTTACTTTTTGGAGTCGATCGCCAAGGGTCTGACGCCCGAGATCGCCGCAAAGTCAATTTACGACTATCTGGAGCACAAACGCGGCGTCAAGGTGATGGCGAGTCGCCGTACAGTGAGCGTCGAGCTTGCCAACGATGAGGACTGCAGCTACTTGGACCTTGGCAAATACAACTGTGTCGCCGTCATGGAGAGCCAGTCATACACCTCGGATGGCATTTTGTTCGAGGTTACGCACGCCCGTACGCATCCTGAGATCTTCCACTACCGCGTCAACTCCAAGCGATAGCCGGCTAGCTCGCAGCCTGACGAGGCTCATGCCCTCAAAGAGAAAACGCCCGGTCAAACCGACGATGCATCGGCTTGACCGGGCGTTTTCTCTGCATTCGATAACAAATAATTGTTTATACAAAACTTGTCAAGTATCAAGTTGAAATTACCGTTCACCGAAGTTTTTCTACCGCTCTAGTAATACTTGTTCAAACAACTAGCCAAATAGCGTATCGTACAAATCAGCAAAAGGGGCAAAGTCCCCGAGCCAATCTCCGAAGGCGGCGGCAAAGGGTGCCGCCACGGTGTGAAAGGGTGGATTGTAATGAAGAACGAAATGAGCAGAAGGCAGTTCCTGGGCTTTGCTGGTTCCGCGGCTGCGGTTCTTGGTCTGGGTCTCGTGGGCTGCGGTGGTTCTGCCGGCTCCGGCTCCTCTGCTTCTGGTGACGCTGCCGAGGTCTACTTCCTCCAATTCAAGCCCGAGGTCGACAAGGAGTGGAAGGAGATCGCCAAGGCCTATAAGAAGGAGAAGGGCGTCGAGGTCAAGATCGTGACCGCTGCCTCCAACACCTACGAGGAGAAGCTCAAGTCCGAGATGTCCAAGAGCTCCGCTCCGACCCTGTTCCAGGTCAACGGCCCCACCGGCCTTAAGAACTGGAAGGATTACTGCGCCGACCTGTCCGATACCAAGCTCCGCGGTGAGCTCATTGACGACTCCCTGGCTCTGCAGTCCGATGGCAAGGATCTGGGTATCGACTGGGTCCAGGAGAGCTACGGCATCATCTACAACAAGCAGCTGCTCGAGAAGGCTGGCTACAAGGCCGAGGACATCAACTCCTTCGACAAGCTGAAGGCTTGTGCCGACGACATCCAGGCCCGCAAGGACGAGCTTGGCATTGAGGGTGCCTTCACTTCTGCTGGCATGGATGACTCCTCCAGCTGGCGCTACACCACCCACCTCGCCAACCTCCCGCTCTACTACGAGTTCGAGAAGGAGCACAACCAGGAGGACGACGAGATCAAGGGCGAGTATCTCGACAACTTCAAGCAGATTTTCGACCTGTACATCACCGACTCCACCTGCGATCCTTCGCAGCTTGCCTCCAAGACCGGCGACGACGCCACCAACGAGTTCGCAACCGGCAAGGCCGTCTTCTATCAGAACGGCTCCTGGGCCTACTCTGACCTCGTCAAGGCCGGCATGACCGACGATCAGATTGGCATGATGCCCATCTACATCGGTGTCGACGGCGAGGAGAACCAGGGCCTGTGCTCCGGCGGCGAGAACTACTGGTGCGTCAGCTCCCAGGCTTCCGAGGATGCCCAGAAGGCCACCGAGGACTTCATGTATTGGTGCGTCACTTCTGACACCGCCACCAGCATCATCGCTGACAAGATGGGTCTGACTGCCCCGTTCAAGAGCGCCAAGGAAACCACCAATGTCTTCTCGCAGCAGGCCGTCGCCATGGCCAAGGACGGCAAGAAGACCGTCGCTTGGGACTTCGTCTACATCCCCTCTGAGGAGTGGAAGAAGAACCTCAAGCAGGCTCTGATCGCCTATGCTGCCGACAACAGCAAGTGGGACGGCGTCAAGAACGCCTTCGTCGATGGCTGGAAGACCGAGAAGGCTGCTTCCGAGTAAGTAGTTGCTGCCCAAGCTATCTGATTAGCGACAGGGGGCGGGCAGACGTTGGTTTGCCCGCCCCCTGCATATTGAAAGGACCCTTCTATGGGCAAAGCACTCAAGCGCTGGTGGCCGCTCTTTATGCTGCCCACGTGCCTGGCGTTTATGATCGGGTTCGTGATCCCCTTTATCCAGGGCTTCTATCTCTCGTTCTGCCAGTTTATTACCATCAACAATACGCACTTTGTCGGTATCGAGAACTACGTGCGCGCACTGTCCGATCCGCAGTTTGCCACGTCGTTCTTCTTTACCGTGGCGTTTGCCTTCCTGTCGACGGTGCTCATCAACGTGATCGCCCTCGCCATTGCGCAGGCGCTCACCCGCAAAGCGCTCAAGGGCACCAATATCTTCCGTACGATCTTCTTTATGCCTAATCTGATCGGCGGCATCGTGCTGGGCTACATCTGGCAGATTCTGATCAACTGCCTACTCTCCAACGTGGGCGCCCAGCTCATTGCCCTTAACTCTGCTGCTGGCTTCTGGGGCCTTATCATCCTGACCCTGTGGCAGCAGGTCGGCTACATGATGATCATCTACATCGCTGGTCTGCAGTCCATTCCGTCCGACTACATCGAGGCCGCCAAGGTCGACGGCGCTACGGCATGGCAGACGTTTTGGAAGGTTAAGATCCCTAACCTGATGCCGACCATCACCATCTGCCTGTTCCTGTCCATCACCAACGGCTTTAAGCTGTTCGACCAGAACCTCGCCCTTACCGGCGGCGCCCCCGCGCACTCCACCGAGATGCTCGCCCTGAACATCTACAACACGTTCTATTCGCGTGCCGGTATCGCATGGCAGGGCATTGGTCAGGCCAAGGCGGTTATCTTCTGCATCCTGGTCGTGGCCATCTCCATGATCCAGCTTAAGGCCACGAGGTCCAAGGAGGTGCAGCAGTAATGAAACGCGATAAGGTTATCAACCGCGCGCTCTCGATTTTCTTTACGATCCTGTCGCTCGCGTGGATCTACCCCGTGTTCATGATTGCGCTTAATTCTTTTAAGAAAGCGACTGCAATCAGCACCACCACGGCATTCGATCTGCTCACGCCCGAGACGTTCAACGGCCTCGCAAACTACATGCACGCCCTTAACGAGCAGGGCTTTGCCTCGGCATTTATGTACTCGCTCATCATCACGGTCACGTCGGTCGTGCTGATCTTGGTGTGCTGCTCCATGTGCGCTTGGTACGTGGTTCGTGTCAACAACAAGATCTCGAACTTCTTCTATTACCTGTTCGTGTTCTCGATGGTCGTGCCCTTCCAGATGCTCATGTTCACGCTGTCCAATTTGGCGGACCGCATCGGCTTCAACACGCCGTTCAACATCTGCTTTATCTACCTCGGCTTTGGCGCGGGCCTGGCGGTCTTTATGTTCGCCGGTTTTGTAAAGAACATCCCGCTCGAGATCGAGGAGGCGGCCATGATTGATGGCTGCAACCCGGTCCAGGTGTTCTTTAAGATCGTCCTTCCCATCATGAAGCCCACCTATCTTTCGGTCGGCATCCTCGAGACCATGTGGGTCTGGAACGACTATCTGCTGCCCTACCTTACGCTCGACTCCACCAAGTACAAGACCATTCCTATCTTGATCCAGTACTTCCGCGGCGGCTACGGCCACGTCGAGCTCGGCCCCATGATGGCCTGCATCATGATGGTCGTTATCCCCATCGTTATCATGTACATCCTCTGTCAGAAGTACATCATCGACGGCGTGGTGGCAGGTGCCGTCAAGGGCTGATGCCGTAACTGTTTTGCAAGTTTCTGCGGCGCCCCTCAGCGCGGCGCCGCATATCGAAAGGTAAAGACATGGCCGAGATCGTTCTCAAACATGTTCAGAAGGTGTATCCCAACAACGAGTCCAAAAAGAAGGGCTTCTTTGGCAAAAAGAAGAAGACCGAGGAGAAGAAGCACAACCTCAAGGTTACCGAGGACGGCGTGCTCGCGGTGGAGGACTTTAATCTCACCGTGCATGACCAGGAGTTTGTCGTTCTCGTTGGCCCGTCTGGCTGCGGCAAGTCCACGACGATGCGCATGGTCGCTGGCCTGGAGGACATCACTTCGGGCGACGTGCTCATCGACGGCAAGCGCGTCAACGACGTGGCGCCCAAGGACCGCGACATTGCCATGGTGTTCCAGAGCTATGCTCTGTACCCCAATATGACGGTGTACGAGAACATGGCGTTTACGCTCGAGCTCAAGAAGGTTCCCAAGGACGAGATCGACCGCAAGGTTCGTTCTGCTGCCGAGATTCTGGGCATTACCGAGTACCTCGACCGTAAGCCCAAGGCGCTCTCCGGCGGCCAGCGCCAGCGTGTCGCTATCGGCCGCGCCATCGTGCGTGACCCCAAGGTCTTCCTGATGGACGAGCCGCTGTCCAACCTGGACGCCAAGCTTCGTAACCAGATGCGTGCCGAGCTCATTAAGCTGCGCCACGAGATCAAGGGCACGTTCATTTATGTTACTCACGACCAGACCGAGGCTATGACCCTCGGTGACCGTATCGTGGTCATGAAGGACGGCGTCGTCCAGCAGATCGCCACCCCGCAGGAGGTCTTCAACCATCCCGCGAACATCTTCGTCGCCGGCTTCATCGGCGTGCCGCAGATGAACTTCTTCGATGCCCAGCTGGTGCGCTCGGGCAACGGCTTTACCGTCAAGACCGAGGATATGAACGTGGCGCTCGCCCCCGAGACCTGCGCTCAGCTTGCCCTCAACTGGGACGGCGGCGACGTGAAGGAGATCACGTCTGGCGTGCGCCCCGAGCAGATTCTGCTTGCCGACAAGGACGAGGAGGGCGCGCTCCAGGGTACCGTCGAGGTGACCGAGCTCATGGGTTCGACCGAGCATGTCCACGTGACTGCTCCCGATGGCCAGTTCGTCCTGATCATTCCCGTTGTCGACCTTGAGGCCAAGGGTGCGCTCAAGGCGGGCGACCCCATCTGGTTCAAGTTCGAGAAGAACGCGACCCACCTCTTCGATAAGGTCTCTGGCAAGAACCTTATCTAGGCCCGGTGCATCCGGGCCCTCCCTTTGGGCGACTGCGGTATTGCCATCCTTTTGCCGCGGTCACATATAAGGCTCCCCTCCCGTCCACTGGGCGAGAGGGGAGCCTTTCTTTGTGCCGGGGTTGTCTGGTCGGTCGTTTGTCTCGATCTGTAACAAGTAGAGGATCGAATTGGCTTTAGATGTTACAGAACGAGATTGAGTTGAGCCGCCTGTCCTTCCGTCTCGATCTGTAACACGAAGGACTGATTTCGGCAGTTACCTGTTACAGAACGAGATTGTTTTAGCCGGCTTATCCATTTGTCTCGATCTGTAACAGTAAGGGCGGATTTCGGACGTTAGATGTTACAGATTGAGACGATTTAGTCGAGGCGGTTCACAGGGGCAACGCACGGGCACAAAAAACGGAGCCGTGTTGCCACGACTCCGTTCCTCAAGAGGATGGGTAAGGGGAATGGGTTAGTCCAGGTGCCAGATCTCGTCGTTGTACTGGGAGATCGTGCGGTCGGACGAGAAGGTGCCGGCGTTGGCGATGTTGATCAGCGCCTTGTGCATCCAGGCGTCCTGGTCCTCGTAGTCGGCCAACACGCGCTCCTTGGTCTGGATGTACTCCTCAATGTCGAGCAGGGCCATAAACCAGTCCTTGCCCCTAATGTCATCGTGCAGACGCTGCAGGCGCTCTGCGTTGCCGGTCGCCATAAAGGCGGGGTTGGTGATAAAGTCCACCAGCAGTTTGATACCGGGCTTGCGGTAGAGTGCGCTGGCGTTATAGCTGCCGTCGGCGTAGAGCTGCTCGACCTGCTTGGAGGAAGCGCCAAAGGTGTAGATGTTCTCGTCACCCACGAGCTCGGCGATCTCGACATTGGCACCGTCGAGCGTGCACAGGGTCAAAGCGCCGTTGAGCATGAACTTCATGTTAGAGGTTCCGCTCGCCTCCTTGGAGGCCAGGCTGATCTGCTCGGAGATATCGGCGGCGGGAATCACACGCTCGGCAGCAGTGACGTTGTAGTTCTCGATCATGACAACTTGCAGGTAGGGGGCCACATCGGGGTCGTTGGCGATCCACTGCGACAGTGTCAGGATCAAATGGATGATGTCCTGGGCGATGGTGTAGGCAGGTGCCGCCTTGCCGCCGAAGATGATGGTGATGGGGTGCTCGGGCTTATTGCCGTTCTTGATGTCGAGATACTTCCAGATGATGTAGAGCGCGAGCATCTGCTGGCGCTTGTACTCGTGGATACGCTTGACCTGAACATCGATGATGGCGTTGGAGGGAATGGTCACACCCTGCTCGAGCGCCATGAACTGGCGCATGATGGTCTTGGCCTCGGCCTTGGTGGCGGCCAGGCGCTCAAGAACATCCTTGTCGTTAGCGAATTCGGCGAGCTTGCTCAGGTCGCCGGTGCTGCGCCAATCGGTGCCGATCACATCGTCGAGCAGGTTGGCGAGCGCGGGGTTGGCGCCATGGATCCAACGACGGAAGGTGATGCCGTTGGTTTTGTTGGAGAACTTCTCGGGATAGATCTCGTAGAACGGGTGAAGCTCGGTGTCCTCCAGGATCTTGGTGTGGAGTGCGGCGACGCCGTTGATGGAGAAGCCAAAGTGGATGTCCATGTGGGCCATGTGGACGGTGTCGTGCTCGTCGATGATGGCGACGCGCGGGTCGTCGTGCTCGGCCTTGGCAACCTCGTCGAGCTTGACGATGATGTCGGCGATGGCGGGCGAGACCTTCTGCAGGCTGGTGAGCGGCCACTTCTCGAGCGCCTCGGCAAGAATCGTGTGGTTAGTGTAGGCGACCATGGAGCGCACGATGGTCACGGCCTCGTCAAACTCGATGCCATGCTCGGTGGTGAGCAAGCGAATGAGCTCGGGGATGACCATGGTGGGGTGCGTGTCATTGATTTGGACTACGGCGTAGTCGGCCAGATCGTGCAGGTTGCTGCCGCGCTCGATGGCCTCGTCGATCAGGAGCTGGGCGGCGTTGCTTACCATGAAGTATTCCTGGTAGATGCGAAGCAGGCGGCCCTGCTCGTCGGAATCATCCGGATAGAGGAACAAGGTGAGGTTCTTGGCGATCTCGGTCTTGTCGAAGTCGATGGAGCTGCCGGGGACCAGGCCGTCGTCGACACTTGCCAGGTCGAACAGGCGCAGGCGGTTCTTGGTGGGCTGGCCATAACCGGGTACATCGATGTTGACGAGCTTGGAAGTAACGGCAAAATCACCGAACTCGACGGTGTAGGAGCGGTCGTCGTCGACTAGGATGTCCTGCTCACCGAGCCACTCGTCGGGGACGGCCTTCTGCTGGTTGTCGACAAAGCGCTGG
>CABUAL010000016.1 GCA_902489515.1 uncultured Collinsella sp.
GCCTGTTCCTGTTTGTCGGGGGAGTGTGATGGACGGAGCCGAAGCGGTCCGGCTCCAAAAAAGGCGGACGCCGTAGCGCCCGCCCTAAAGCAATCGAAAGCTCAAGCCGGCAGATCGGTCTAGTACACCATGCCCATGGCGTCCTGAACCTCGGCCAGGGTCTGCTCGGCGATCTCGTTGGCGCGACGGTTGCCCTCGTGCAGCACGTCCTTCACGTAATCCAGATCGTTCTCGTAGCGCTGGCGACGCTCGCGGATAGGTGCGAAGTACTCGTTGACGGCCTCGGTCACGTACTTCTTGAGCTGGCCGGAGCCTCCCATGCCAATCTCCTCGGCAATTTCGACCTCGGAGCGACCGGTGCAGATGGCGGCCGTCGAAAGCAAACCGGACACGCCGGGGCGGTTCTCGGGATCGAACGTGATCATGCGCTCAGAGTCGGTCTGGCTCTTCTTGATGCGCTTGGCCGTCTCCTCAGCGGTCATCGAGATGTTGATGGCGTTGCCGTAGCTCTTGCTCATCTTGCGACCGTCAAGGCCGGGCAGTAGCGGGGTCTCGGACAGCAGCGCCTCGACCTCGGGGAACACCTTGCCGTAGCGGTTGTTAAAGCGGCGGGCGATGGTGCGGGTGAGCTCGATGTGCGGCAGCTGGTCACGACCGACGGGCACCACGTTGCCCTTGCAGAACAGGATGTCGCAGGCCTGATGCACCGGGTAGGTGAGCAGAAGGCCGGTAAGCTCATGGCCCGAGGCCTCCATCTCGGCCTTGACGGTGGGGTTGCGCGCCAGCTCGGCCTCGGACACCAGCGACAGGAACGGCAGCATGAGCTGGTTGGCGGCGGGCACGGCGGAGTGCGCGTAGATCATGGTCTTGTCGGGATCGATACCGCAGGCAAGGTAGTCCATGACCATGTTGTACACGTTGTCCTGGATGTGCTCGGTCGTGTCGCGGTCAGTGATGACCTGGTAGTCGGCGATGAGCACGTTGGTCTTGGCGCCCATGTTCTGCAGCTCAACACGGCCCTTGAGGGTGCCGAAGTAGTGGCCCAGGTGCAGACGGCCGGTGGGGCGGTCGCCGGTGAGCATGGTGAACTTCTCGGGCGTCTTGGTCAGGCCCTCGCGAATGGCGTTGCTCTTTTGCAGCGCGACTTCGTAGCTGTTCTCGTTTGGCATGATTGCTCCTAACGTATGTTCATGGGTCAAGATGATAACGCGTTTATTGGAGGGGTGTTGCGTAAGTAGGCGAGGGGCGGGAGAGGGACGCGCGTGGTGCGGCATGTGCGATGGGTGCGGCGCGGCCGTGCTTGGCTAACGGTGCCTTGGCACATCCTCGGCAGCTTGCCCTAGAGCTTGTGGTGGCGCTCTTCTTTGCGCTCCTCGGCTGCCTGCTCCTCCTGCTTAAAGGCGGGGTCGTCGGGGGTGACCAGTTCGTCCTCGTGCGTGCGCTTGTTGTAATGGTGGCGCAGCACGGGTTCAAACAGGTGCAGGTGCTTGGCAAAGGCCGCCGAGCCAATGGCAAGCACGGTAAAGATGAGCACACGCATGGGCACTTCGACCTGGTTAATCGCGGCGGCGCCGGCCGAAAGCATGATGCACCAGGCATAGATGAGCAGCACGGCCTGTTTTTGGTTGTAGCCTTCTTGGATCAGGCGGTGGTGGATGTGGCCCTTGTCAGCCTGCCCGATGCTAATGTGGGCGCGCTTGCGGCGCACAATGGCGCTAAACGTGTCGATGATGGGCACGCCGGCAACGATGAGCGGGATGATAAGCGAGGTGAGTGCGGCGGTGCGGCTCACGTTGAGCAGCGAGATGGAGCCCAGCGCAAAGCCCAGAAGCAGCGACCCCGAGTCGCCCAAGAAGATGCTTGCGGGGTTGAAGTTGTAGCGCAAAAAGGCCAGACAGGCGCCAAAGAGCGCAATGGAGAGCGCGGCGGCATCGATGCGGCCCGAGAGAACGGCCATCGAAAACATGGTGAACGACGCGATGCCGCAGATGCCCGTGGCCAAGCCGTCGAGGCCGTCGATGAGGTTAATGATGTTGGTGAATGCCACCAGATAGATCACGGTGATGGGGTAGGCGAGCCATCCGAGCATGATCTCGCCGGGGGCAAACGGGTTGACGATGACGCCGATTTTTAGGCCGCCGATACAGGCGATAAGCGCGGCGAGGACTTGTCCGGCCAGCTTTTGCTTGGGCGTGAGCTGGAAGACGTCGTCGATAGCGCCGGTCGCAAAGATGACGGTAAAGGAGAGCGCCAGCATGGGATAGCTAATGTGAAGGCGCGGGTGCGGCACCAGGACGGGTGGCCAGCCTAGGTACCAGGTGCCTAGGATTTGCACAATGCAGGCAACGACCAGGCCCAAAAACACCGCCGCTCCGCCCAAACGTGGGATGGGCTTGGTGTTGATGCGGCGCTTAGAAGGATAGTCGACGGCATCGAGCTTAATTGCCAAGCGCTTGACCAGGGGCACCGCGAGGAAGGTCGTGATAAAGGCCGCCGCTGCCACGCATAGGTACGGTATGTAGCTCGGGGATGAAGCCATGAATCTAAAAACCGCCAAGCGTCGAAGGAAAAGGTCAGAAGAACGCCATGCGCAAAGGGCATAGCCGAACCATAATACTCGACCAAGGGGGGTGCATGGAATTGCACGCAGCGATAATCACGCGCTTACCAGATATTGGGATGTTGTCGATGGCTTGTCGGGATGCCGGCGGGGATCCATATGGACTGTAATGGTGATTTTCGGCAAAAGAAAACCACCCCCCACGTTACGAAAATGAACCCACCTAAAACAGGTGGGTGCCCTCATCGACTGTTCCAGCGTCCTTAACAACGAAGGATACCTGTACTAGGTACGACTGTGTGGGCTCCCTAAATAAACGCGACGGTTCACCCAGTTGCTCCGCGGGGGGCGGAATACCTACATCATAAAGCGGCACTTTATCGATTCCAGTCTTGACATTACAAAAATCGTGTCGGACGATTACGGCGCCTTGGGCTCGAGCCGTCTGTGGGGTTGATCCCTTTACGTTTGAGCTGCTGAATCGTTGTTTTGGAGCATGGTTTTATGCCGACGTCGTTGACCGAACTTTTTTCGCCCGCCTGCCATTTGTGTCCGCGCCGTTGCGGTGCGGCGCGCGATGAGGGCGCGCGCGGCGTATGCGGTGCTAACGACACGCTCAGGGTGGCCCGCGCGGCGCTTCATATGTGGGAGGAGCCGCCTATCTCGGGCGAGGCCGGTTCGGGCACGATCTTCTTTAGCGGCTGTTCGCTTAAATGTATCTACTGTCAGAACCACGAGATCTCGACCGGCAATTTTGGCCTTGAGATTTCGCCTGAGCGCCTGGTCGAGATTATGCTGGAACTGCAGGACCAGGGTGCCAACAACATCAATTTGGTGACGGCGACGCACTATGCGCACCTGTTGCCTGCCGCGATTGCCGCGGCACGGGCGCGCGGGCTGGTCATCCCAATCGTCTACAACACGAGCGGTTATGAGCGCGCGAGTGCCGTGGCGGCGCTGGGCGACCTGGTCGATGTGTGGCTCACTGACTTTAAATATGCCGATGCCGGGCTTGCGCAGTCGCTTTCTCATATTAAGGATTACCCGCGCGTGGCCGTGTCGGGTCTGGCCCAGATGGCGCGCGAGATCGATCGCCGCGGGGGAGAGTTGGTGGATGAGGGCGGGCTCATGAAGCGCGGCATCATCGTGCGCCACCTGGTGCTTCCGGGGCATGCGGACGATTCGTGTCGCGTACTGGACCTGGTGTGGCAGACGGTGGGCGACGTGCCGATCTCGGTCATGAACCAATACACGCCCAATGCCCTCATGCGCGAGCAGGGCGGCGATCTGGCGCGCGCCGTGACGCGCGAGGAGTACGAGCGGGTGCTCGACCATGCCGACGACCTGGGCTTTACGACGATGTTCTGGCAAGAGGGCGGCGCGGTAGACGAGAGCTTCACCCCGGCCTTCGACACCACCGGTGTTCTTACCAGCGCAAAGTAGTGCGTTCGTCGATGATTTTTCTGGGACGGGGATTAAAAATCATCGAGAGGATCGCCTGTTCGAAAAGTTGTCAAAATAGCCGCGCTCCAAAAAGACTGGTTATTGGGCGTTGACAGTTGGCGAGCCGTAGGTAAAATATCGACTTGTCCTGGGGACGTAGCTCAGTTGGGAGAGCGCTGCCGTCGCATGGCAGAGGCCGAGGGTTCGACTCCCTTCGTCTCCACCATTGGATTATTAGGCGAACCCTTTTCGGGGTTCGCCTTTTTTTGTTTAGGCTGGAAGTCATCGCCCCAGTAGTCGAAAGCGAAATAAAGCTTGAGTTCATCCCCATCTACTTCAATGAGCCGCACGAACGTCTCGATGATTTCTGCCGCATCTGGTTCCTGCGCAATGTGATCGAGCCAAGCGGCTATGGCTTCACCAGACAGATTCGCCCCTTCGTTAGCTTGAGCCTGACGCAGATCGGCTTCTAATGCCGCTTTCTGCTCGCGGAGCATGGCAACGCGCTCTTTACCTCCGGGCGGCGCAATACCGTCCTCGATAGCCTGCCAGATACGCTCAAACGCCGTGTCGATGCGCTTTATCTCGCGCTCAATGCGCTTGCTCTCCGGTTCTTCCTTCTCTTCATTCATTTCGTTGTAAAGTGCCATTACATCAACGATACGTTGACGTATATCCGGCTTCTTAATCGTTTCGAGGACGGTATCTAGCACGGCTTCTTCAACGGCATCGCGCCTAAAGGTGCGCTTACATTTTTTGCACTTGTAGTAGTGGTACACGCGGCCTGTTTTTGATGTTCCGCAGGTGCCAACGTAGTATTGGCCGCACTCTGGGCACCACATCTTGCCCGATAGCGGGTAATCGTTGGTGTCACGCGTCTTGTTGTGCTTGCGCCCGTTTGAGCCCAAGATGCTGTTGATCATGTCCTGGTCTTCGCGCGACCACAGCGCGGGCATGCCATCTTCGATTCGCACGCCCGCGTAATCATAAACGCCGCAGTTCTGCTCGCGCCTAAGCAGCTTTGTTATCACTCCGTGCGTTAGCGGTTTGCCGCGCTTGCCGCGTTCGCCTGCGACAGCACGCTTGATTTCAGCAACAGTCGAGCCGGCAAAGAGCATGTTTTTCATACGGTGCATCACGGCGGCTTCTCGCTCGTTGACCTCGTAATACCCGTTAACAATGTCCCAGCCGTAGTGCGTGCGACCGTTTGCCATTCCGCGCTGGGCGTTCTTGTTGATACCGTCGCGGATACGCTCGCTGTCTATCGCGCTTTCCCATTCAGCAAGCACTTCGAGCATTCCGAGATTCAAGACGCGCGTTGAGCCTTCGCCAAGGCTTTCACCGGCGTAAAGGATTTCAACGCCTGCCTTGCGTAGCCTGATTCGCGCGAGCGCCATCTCGTCACGGTTGCGCATGATGCGCGTCACCTTATAGATCACTACATAATCGAATAACCCTAGTTTTGCGTCTGCCATCATGCGTTGAAACTCTACGCGCTGCACGTCACGGCCTGTTTGTGCGTAATCGCTATATACGCGCACAACGTCAAGGCCGTTTTCCGCGCAGTACTCACGCGACTTCTCTACTTGGATGTCAATACTTTCACTTCGCTGGTTATGCGAACTGAAACGTGCATAGATGGCGGCACGTATGCCTTTTGGCATGATAAAATCACCTTGCCTTTTCTAGGTATGCCCCTGCGAGACTTTGGACGGTAGCGCTGGGGCTTTTTTATTTTCTTTTTGATTCAGATGCAGCAGCCCTGGCGGTCATCGAAATGTTCTGTTGCCATTCCGGCGAGCTGTCACGGTAGTTATCGACGATTTCACGTTCATCGCTAGTGATTTTGTCACCTTCATTATCTTCACCATCCCAACTCAATATCTCATTCGGCGAGCAACCTAACGCCAGAGCTGCGTTCCAAACCTGTTCGGCGTTTGGGAATGATTCGCCACGTTCCCATGATCCGACTGTGCGCATGGACACGCCAACGGCTTTTGCGAAGTCCGCTTGTGAAATGTGCAGCTTTTTTCGCAATCCCTTTATGGCAAGCTTCATTTCACACCTCCTGTTTTAGCAACTATCTGCCGTGAATTCTATTCTATTGGACGAGAATAGGCAAATATTTTCATATTTCCCTCTTGCAATAGGAAGAAACTCGCCTATACTGCAATGCGTGTTAGGAAGAAACCTTCCTAAAGCCGTATGTTTAACGGGTAAACCCGCTAAACATACGGGTGCAAACCTTGACAAGCAAGGTTTGCAATCATCGCTCAATGAAAGGAGGTGAACCGTATGAAGTTCAACAAAGAGGTTTTCGCCGCAAATCTTCGTGCCGCTCGCGCCAAGCTCGACATCACGCAGGATGAATTTGCTAGCCGTGTTGGTATCTCCAAAGATTCCGTTGTCAAGTACGAGAGCGGCGAGGGCTATATCCCCGGCGCTGACAAGATCATGGCTATCTGTGATGTTGCCAACATCAGCCCTAACGATTTGATGGGATGGGAGGAAATCGCGTAATGGATGAATTTATCAATGTATTGACGCTCTGGTTGTTCATAGCAACTGCCGTTGCCGTCGGAAACATGATCGGCAAGTAAGAAAGGAGGGGTTTCAGATGTATGAAACCCAATCGCAAACCAACGGTTTGCATCGTGGTTTTGACGAGTGCGAAACGCCGCAAGCTCGATGTTTCGCAGGCGGCATTTTGCCGGCGCGTCAGAGCTATGACGCAAGCTCGCGAAATGAAAGCGCCCGCACCTGGCGGCAACCGGGCACGGGCAATGTCAGAACCTTGACCAGTAATGACAACGAGAATTTTACACCACTAGCAACGGTTAAGCGGTGGTTTTGCGGCGCTATTGCCGTACTGGCGGCAACTGGAATCCTGCTCATTGCCCTGGCTGGTGCCATCATCTGGCTTACCGAAGCATGCAACCTGCCTTGGTTACCGTTCGTCCTTGCCGGGCTTGAGCTTTGGTTCATCGTCCGTATGGTCGACCAATGAGGGGCTATCTCGACCGTGACGCAAACGGTTTCTGGATCGCGCGGGTGATCATCGAGGAAGCCCGCAGGCCGGGCGTGAGCGGCGCGGGAGACGTTCGTACGCGCCACAGGTTGCCTGTGCCGCCATCGGCACCGCGAGAGGTCGCAGAAGTGGCGTTCAGGCGCTTTATGAGCCGCGAAGCAAGGAAGCGCCATGGATGTTGACGATTACACCCAGCCGGTCGAATCAGTGATGCAGCAGGAGCGATTGGCAATGTACCCGGTGCCGCTCAAGCTGCAAGACCGGCAGGAGCTTTTCAAGCTCTGGTGCGAGCTCAATCCAAGGGCACTGCGGCAGATCGAGCTTACGGCGCTCGCAATCGACCAGCGAGGTATCCGAGTAAGCGCCAAGTACCTCATTGAGAAACAACGTTACGAAGGCAGCGTCAAGCTCGTCGGCGTTCCGTTCGTGGACGGCAACGGCGTTGAGCATGTCTACGGCATTAACAACACGGATACGCCGCTTCTCGCACGTTGGCTTCTAAAGCGACATCCGAAGCTGAACATCAAGCTTCGCAATTCCATCTATGACAAGGAGAACAATCATGAAGCGTAAGGAAGCAATCAAGTTCCTCGATTCCGTTGCCGAGTATATCAGCGGTGTCGACGGCACCATTACGCTCTTCAACCCCAAGAGCAATGAGAGCGTCGAGCTTGATACCGACCTGGCTTTCTGTTTCATGGGGACACCAATCGTAGCCATGAAAGACATGCTCGAGAGCGACAAGCTCGACGATATGACACCCGACATGTTTGTCCATCTGATGACCAAATCGGCGTGCAATGCATATGCGCAGCAGCTTACAAAGCGCTGAGCAGCTGGCGCTCAATCTTTTTGGTGAGCAGCCGATGCCAACGCCCGGGCAATGCCGGTTCGAGCTTCATCTACTCGAGCACGGCGAAAAGCCCAAGAGCGCGTGCGGCTTTCGCGGAACGACCGTTTGGACTAACTGCCGCGAGGTCGGCAAGCGCCTTTGGGACGGCTGGAACCAGCAGGGGACAAGCGATGGATTAACGACGGGAGGTGATGACGATGACGGCGATTCCTAAAGACGTGCACGATCAGGCGCAGGAACCTATGGCGTGGTTTCAGCACGACGCTAACGCGCAGCGGGACATCAAATGCCAACGGCTGCTCATGCGTCGCGGTAACGAGGGCTACGGCGCTTACTGGCGGCTCTGCGAGCTTCTGGCGAGCACCAAGCACCACTCAATTGCGGTGGACACCGATGAAGACTGGCTCATTCTGGCCGGCGCAATCGGTATGCGCTCGATGGGGGCTTTCGACGAGACGGTGAGCATCGCCGAGACACAAGATTTCATCGACTGCCTGCTCGAGATCGGCTTGCTCGTGAGGGACGGAAAAGGTCGAATCGAGAGCGAGAAGATGTGCAAAAACGCCCTTTATTTTGGCAAGCAGCGCGTCAACGGAGCCAAGGGCGGCAGGCCGAAAAAGAAGCAGGAAAACACGCCAAACTAGCAGGTCATAGCGTATGTTTGTGTTGTTGCGGATTGAAACCAGCGCGAAACCATCGGTTTTAGGTTGGGCTAAGCCTAACAATACATAACATAACAGTACAGAAGCGGGTTTTTGGGTTTGGGTCATAAAACCCAAACCCAAAGCCAAAAACCCGCACTTGCTTGTTATGTTGACTTACAAGCAAGGTTCTTCTTTCTTGCTTCTTCTTTCTTGATCGATTCGTTTTTCGAGCGATTACAAAGCCTGTTTTCGAGTCTTCAGCAGTAGTTATCAACAGGTTTTCAACAAGTCTTCAACAATAGCAAAGTTTTCAACAAAGGAGCGTTGGCGATGCCTTACGGGAGCTATGTCAACAAAGTCCGAAAGCACACGTGTCCTTACTGTGGCATCGAGCGAAATCTGGACTGGTTCATCAAGGACAGCGAAGCCTGCTGGAAATGCAGGGAGACGAAGAAGGACGAGAAGGAGGTGAAGAGAAATGACAGCATCGGTTGATCTCGAATGCCGCGCTTACGTCAAGCGTAGCCTTACGCAAGACGATCTCGCCTTTCTCAAAGACCTACAGCATGAGCTGAACAATCAGCCGACATTGGCAACGGCTGACCCACGTTTTTGGGTCATTCGCGACTACGTATATCGCGAAGCAACAGATGGCGATGACATCGAAGCCGTTGAGCTTTTTGAAGATGGCGAAGGTGAGATCATCGGCTTAGGGGAAGCGGTGTCGCGAGCCTACAAGGACGAGCTTAATTTAGGCGGCGAAGAGCACGCCAAAGAATGGCTTGAAGACAACTGGCTTGATCTTGACGATGACGGATGCATTCGGGCACGTTTCACGAATATGGGCATCAGAATCTCTAAGGGTTTAGTCAAGGAGTACGCCGAAAACAACGCGCTGGGCTGCGTGTTCCTTACGAAGCTGTGGGCAATTGTCCCGGACACCATGTTTCTTACGCTTCGCGAAGCGGAAGAGCACCTTAAGGCCAATTACTACCACTACTCGACAGAGGCGCATACGTTTGGCATGCACGCTTGGCGCTCACCAGAGGTCGCGCAGCTGATAAAGCTGCTCCATACGGTCGATTTTGACGAGTTGTCGAAGTTGGTTTCGAAGGAGTGATGGCAATGAGCTCTTACGTTAAGCGCGTCGGTGATCTGGCTGAGCCTGTTGAGCTCAGCGCTTCACAGGTTACCGAGAAGATGACCTCAACGGTCGATTCTGAGTTCGACTCAGTGATCAAGCCTTCGCATTATGCGGGGCACACCGGCATCGATTGCAAGGCGGCGATAGAGTCGATGCTTGGAACAGAAGCGTACGTGTCCCATATGCAGGCATGCGTGCTCAAGTACATCTGGCAATGGCGTGACAAGAACGGCATCGAAGACCTCAAGAATGCACGAGAGTGCATCGACAACATGATTGAGACGCTGGAAGGCGGCGCGTCATGAGCGGCGGTGACTTCTACGTCGCACCCAAGCTTGTCACCGTCCGCAAGGCGCATCAGTGCGCGTACTGCGGCGAGACTGTTCCAGCGGGAACGCGTGGCGTGCTCATGGAAAGCGGCCTTTGGATGCGTCTGTTCTGGAAGCGCTACGCATGCCCGCGCTGCCAGCCATATGTCAGTGAGTTTTGGAGCTGGCAAGGCTTGGAGAGCGAAGACATCGAATGGGATTTCGACGAGTTCATGCGGGAGTATCACCGCGATGTGTGGGTGACCGACGATGCGCGATTAGGAGCGACCGCAAGACCCTCGAGAACCTGTGTGCCGTATCGCAGGACATGAGCCGGCGCATTACAACGTGCGAGAAGCGCGGACACGATGGAGCGCGGGTCGATTACGACGATCTTATTTGCTGGTGCGATTGCGTCACCGACGCAATCGAAGTGATTCACCGAAATTTGGAGGAAAGCAATGAAAGAGTTTAAGACCGAGGAAGAGTATGAAGAGGCATCGTCGATGCTGGTTGGGTGCGCCCTGCTGATCGTCCCGTTTGCGATGCTGGTTGCCAGTATCGCCGTCGGCTTCATCTTCGGCGCTGGTTATGGGTTCCTGGCCTTCTTCTGCTTCCTGATGTTCGTGTGCATCTGGTTCATTCATGTGGCAAAGCTCGCCCTGCGCAAGGCGAAGAAAGCGGCTGAAAAGGAGCAGGACGATGATTAAGGTTTCCGGCTGCTGCGACGGGTGCGGGAAGGAAGCCGACTGCACCAACATTAACGAATTCGCAAGGGTGCACGCCTATGACAAGGGCAAGCTTATCGAGTTCGACATTTGCAAGGACTGCATCCACGAGATTCGCGACATGTCGGGTAGCGTTATCGACGTCGTACGTGAATTGAAGCGCCGCCATGGACGTTGAGGTCAAGCGCGACCCAAAGGGCGTGTGGTACGCGCAGCCGTATCTTGGCAAGGCACCGGACGGGCGGCAGATACGGCCACGCCGTAGCTTCCCGGATGCCAGGACGCGCGAGGAAGCACAGGCTTTGGCTGATGCCTGGGCTTCACACCTGACCTTTGACGGCAAGGTCAAGAGCACGCTCATAGTTGATCTGCTTTGGGAATACATCGAGCAGCGGAAGATTAAGGGTGCTGGATTGAACACCGTGAAGAGGTGGTCGCTCTTCACGCGAACCTACGTGGGCAAGTACCTTAAGGGCAAAGTCGCTCGCGACCTTACCGCTATCGAGCTGAACGACTTCGAGACGCGGCTGGGCGTGAGCAAGAAGAACGGCGGTCAAGGTCTTTCGCGCAACACGATCATCAGCGTTCACCACTTTTTGCGCGGCGCATACAACTTCTGGGTGCGTATCGGCATCTGCGAGAACAACCCAATGCTCATGGTCGCAAAGCCGCCAGAGGAACGCCATGAAGCCGTGAGCATTGACGAATGGGATTACAAGGCGCTCGATGCCACGGTTTCCGAAAAGCTCGACCTTGAAGCGCCTGAGAAGCGCTTTATGCGCCAATCAGCCTACGCTTTCGCGGCTTGGCTCGCACTGCATACGGGGATGCGCGTCGGCGAGGTGTGCGCCGTAAGGCGGCGCGACCTCCACAAGGCGCAGGGGTTCATCCTCGTGAGCGGTACGGTCATCGAGGTTCCGGGCGGCGGCGTTATCCGATCAAACGTGACCAAGAACAAGAAGACGCGGCCTGTGGCGTTAATCGACGAAGAGTGGGAGCGGATAAAAGCCTATCTCGCGCAGCAGGATTCGATTTCAGACGCTTTCACGCCCGATTCGCCACTGGTGAGCGTAGACGGCTCTTACATGCGCCCTACTACCGTCTCAAAGGCTTTCAGCCGCGCTCGCGACCGCGCGGGCATGCCGAAGGCGTACACGTTCCATTCGCTTCGCCACACGCACGCCACGTGGTGCCTGGCGAACGGCGTTGACCTCAAGACGCTTGCAGATCGCTTGGGGCACTCGAACGAAGCGACAACGCTGAAGCTCTACGCGCACCTTCTGCCGGGGCGCGACCAGGCGGCGGCTCAGGCGTTCAACAGCTTTGCCAAGCAGCTTGAGGACGGAGTGTAAACGGTGTGTAAATGGCAAGACCTCAGCCATTTGCTGCACGACACGAAAACGAGAGGTCAGAAAGCAAAACCGATGGTTTGGGAACGGTTAGCCGCCGTATTCCAAGTAAGAATCAGGAGATATTGAAAATGGTACCGAAATTGACTGCCGAGCAGCGGCGTGCAGCCCTCGATAAGGGGATGCAGATCAGGATTAAGAGAGCAGAGTACAAGGCCAAGCTTAAGAACGGCTTGATGTCCATTGAGCAGTTCTTTGAGTTGGCAGACGGCGGAGACCAGGCTGCATCGGGCATGCGTGTCGAATCGCTGATTAGGTCGATGCCCGGTTTTGCCGCGCCACGAACCCAGAAGCTCATGAAGAGCCTGCACATCAGCACGAGCCGCCGCGTGCAGGGTCTGGGATACATCCAGCGAGAGGGGCTTATCGAGGCTCTTGGAGGTGGATGCCGTGAGTAGGTCGAATGAGCGGGTACGCCGACGAATCAAGAGACTGAGCGTGCTTTTGGCGGTGCTCATAGTGTTGTTGGGCTGCATCATCGTCTTTCTTTGTTTTTGCCTTATGGAACTGCTCATAAGCGTCATCACGGGTTGTTTGTTCTCTTGGCTCTTCCCATTGCTCGCAACCGCGATGGTGATCATGACCTATATCGCATTGGCAATCGTGAGGGGTGGTAACTGTGAGTGACAGCCTTAACAGCGTCACCTTGAGTGGCAACCTTGGGCAAGATGCAGAGGTTAGGTACACCAACAGCGGCCTTGCGGTAACGAGCTTTTCACTAGCAGTGAACAAGAGCCGCAAGCAGCAGGACGGTAGCTATAAGGACGTGACCAGTTGGGTCGACTGCGTGATGTACGGCAAGCGTGGCGAAGCGATGTTTAACAACGGCCTTCTGATGAAGGGCGCACGCCTAGCCATCCTTGGGCACCTGCATCAGAACGTGTGGGAGAAGGACGGCAAGCGCTATCGCAAGCTCGAGGTCATCGTTGACAACGTGGCAATCATGACCTCGCATCGACAGTCGCAGCAACCAGCGGCGGCACCGCAGGCTGCGACCTACCCAGATGTGTACGACGAAGATATTCCCTTCTAAGGAGCTGACATGTACGGACGAAAGATGAACGTTTGCCTGGCTGACGGAACGGCCATGCCGACATACGCGCACGATGGCGATGCAGGCTTCGACCTTTGCATCACCGAGGATGTAAGGCTTGAGCCAAACGCAAGCGCTGTCTGCGGACTTGGCTTTGCCTGCGAGATTCCGAGCGGCTGTGTCGGCTTGGTCTTCCCGCGCTCCGGCCTTGGCGCTCACTACGGCATGACGCTGCGCAACAGCGTGAGCGTCATCGATAGCGGATACCGTGGCGAGGTGCACGCACCGCTGGTCAATCTCAGCTGTGACACCGTGTTTCTTCCCAAGGGTACGCGCGTGTGCCAGATGGTCGTTGTCCCGTTCGTGCCGTGTGATCTTGTTGGGGTCGATAGCCTGACCGACACCGAGCGCGGTACAGACGGCTTCGGCTCTACGGGCATCGACTAGGGTTGATGCCTTGTGGATGCCAAGGAATACTTCGAGCGCATCCGTGACGAGGTGGCTAGCATCGAGCATGCAAAGGAGATGCTAGCCCGCCTTAAGGCTCGCGAGGGAGCCAAGGCGCAGAGCTACAGCACGGGCGGCGGCGGTGGCGGCTCAGACCCTATGGATGCGATTAACGGGCGTATCGACTTTGAGGGGAGGTTAGAAAGGAGGATCGCGGACAGCCAAGCCGAGGTGGACGAAGCGTGCGTGCTGCTCTACGGTGCTGACAATCGCGGCGGCTTGGCTAAGCTCAAGGGCAACCGCTACGCCGACGCGCTGTGCATGGCCTATCTCCAAGCGATGCCATGGGACGAGATAGCCGATGTGATGCAGTGCTCGCGCCAATGGTG
>CABUAL010000017.1 GCA_902489515.1 uncultured Collinsella sp.
CTCAGGGCATCGACGCGTCATCAGCCACTTTTTCCTCAAGTTCTCCGAACTCAACGGAATAGAGTCTGCGGTCCACTTGGCACGGCGCGGCGGTGCCAAAAAAGCAAAAGACAGCGTACTCGTCAGCTCTCTTGAACTGGTTGCCGCGGGCAACCCCGTTCTTGTTTATGGTGATTGAAACCGTCTGAATACCGGTCGCGTTGGGAAAAACGCTCTCTAAAAGAAGCTCAAGCCTTGCGTACTCCTTCTCGTCAATCGTCACGATGAGTACGGAATCGTTGGGGTTGAGCAGCTGCTTGGCGAGCTTAAGGCGGCGCTCCATGAAGGCAAGCCACTTGGAGTGGCGATAGGCGTCGGAGCCGTCAACGTAATCGTTGTTGTATTTCCAGTCGCGAGCGCCAGTGTTATAGGGTGGGTCAATATATATGCAGTCCACTTTGCCTGCATAGGCAAAGGCCAAGGTTTCAAGAGCATGGTAGTTTTCGCCGTTAATGACTACTTGATAGGGCTTATCGCCAGCGCGCTCAACACGCCCAGTCTCTTTGAGGCCAGCATAAATCGGCTGGTCATATTCAGCAACAGACACGACATCGTCGACAGCAACGGAGCGGGGCTCACATTCGTTTTCGTCATATGAGGGCGATTGATATGGCTTTAGATCAGCAACCCCCCCCCGAACGGCATTTACCAACCATAGCAGTTGGGAGCTAGAGTCCTCTTTTTTACCACGCTCGGGAAGCACCTGTACGACATCGCCCTTCATGACAGGTTTGCCATAAAGGCGAAGTCGCTCTGGACGGTTGTGTTCAAATACAAGCCCAAACTGGCGCTGCGCCGCAAAGGCGCGGATGTCGGCAGCGAGCTGACGATCGCCCAGCTTGACAGCGCGATCAACAAGGTTCTGAACGACTGCTTGCGCCGTCTGAGACATCACTTCTCCCCCTTGCACTTCTCGTCAATCCATTCGCGCAGGACTTTAGCCACCGTCTTATCCTGGCGCGCGGCATAGGACTTAAGAGCCCGCTTATCCTCGCGGGTTATCGAGAGCGTGAACTTATCCAGCTCCCTTTCGGCATGAACAGCCTGATCTTCCTCCATGGTCGCCCCTCCGAATTGACCTGTTCTACGTTCCTTAATTGACCGAAATCATTTTACTTCAGAATACGTAATTACGTAATTACGTAGGCCAATTTGAGCCATGCAGCACTCAATCACTAGTCAGTATTCGTTGGCGAATCGTTGGGGATAACGAATATATCGAGGTAGACAGCCGTTTTTACCGTCTGTGAGTACCAGCAAATCGATACTCAAAACGTCGTGAGTACATTTTGAGTACCAGTCCGAGCGGCCTCTCGCGGGCGGACGCAATCTGCCGGTCAGCATTAATTAGAAATAAATTGATGACGTTGCTTCGGTAATTGAAAGCACTTTAAAACATACCAGCAAACAATAATCCCAGCTAAACAGCTTGAGAGATTGCGTGACTGGTTTGCATGTACCACATACACCACAATGCACAAGCACCCATGGCACGCAAATAAAAAACGAGGGAGGCCGTATCCGGCCTCCCTCGCAAAGGGCTATTTACTATTCCCACTCGATGGTCGCGGGCGGCTTGGACGTGATGTCGTAGCACACGCGGTTGGCGCCGGGAACCTCGGCCACGATACGGCCGGAGATGCGGGCCAGAACATCGTAGGGCAGCTTGGCCCAGTCGGCGGTCATGGCATCGCTGGACTCGACGGCACGCAGGATGATCGGACGCTGGTAGGTGCGCTCGTCGCCCATAACGCCGACGGACTTGATGTCGGGCAGGACCGCGAAATACTGCCAGCAGCTGTGCTCGGAGTTGCGCTCGCCGGTCTGCTCAAACAGACGCTGGTTGTAGGCGTCGAGCTCCTCGCGCACAATAGCATCGGCGTTCTTGAGGATCTCGAGCTTCTCCTTGTCGACCGCACCGATGATGCGGATGGCCAGGCCCGGGCCCGGGAAGGGCTGACGGAACACGATGTGACCCGGCAGGCCCAGCGCCAGACCAAGCGCGCGGACCTCGTCCTTAAAGAAGTGGTCGAGCGGCTCAATGAGGTCGAAGTGCACGCCCTCGGGGAACGGGATCAGGTTGTGATGGCTCTTGATAGTGGCCGTCTTGCCGCCCGTCTTGCGAGCGCCGGACTCGATGATGTCGGGGTAGATAGTGCCCTGAGCCAGGTACTTGACCGGCTTGCCGTCGGTCTCGAGCTGCTGCGCCACGGCGAAGAACTCTTTCCAGAACTGCGTACCGATGATACGGCGCTTCTCCTCGGGCTCGGTCACGCCGGCCAGAAGCTCGGCGTAGCGGTCCTCGGCATGAACGTGGATAAAGTCGACGTCAAATTGCTTGGTGAAGACCTCCTCCACCTGCTCGGGCTCGCCCTTGCGCAGCAGGCCGTGGTTGATGAACACGCAGGTCATCTGCTTGCCCACGGCGCGGGCGCCCAGCGCAGCCACGACGGAGGAGTCGACGCCGCCGGACAGGGCCAGAATCACGCGGTCGTTGCCGACCTTCTCGCGGAACTCAGCCGTCATGGTCTCGACCAGGTTGTCCATGCTCCAGTTGGGCTCCAGGCCGCAGATCTCAAACAGGAAGTTGCTCAGCAGCTGCTGACCATACTCGGAGTGCTTGACCTCGGGGTGGAACTGCGTGGTGAAGATCTTGCGCTCGACGCACTCCATGGCAGCAACCGGGCACACGTCGGTGCTGGCGGTAACGGTAAAGCCCTCGGGCACCTCGGACACGGCGTCGCGGTGGCTCATCCACACGGTCTGCTCCATGGGCGTGGAGTTAAAGAGCTTGGCGCCGGCCGTGCGCGTGATAGTGGCGCGGCCGTACTCGCCCACCTCGGAGTGGCCGACCTTGCCGCCGAGCGTCACGGCCGTGATCTGATGGCCGTAGCAAAAGCCCAGGACGGGAAGGCCCAGGTCAAAGATGGCGGGATCGATAGACGGAGCGTCCTCGGCATACACGGAAGCCGGGCCGCCGGAAAGGATGAGCGCAGAGGCGTTCATCTCGCGAATCTCGTCGGCCGAGATGTCGCAGGGGACGATCTCGGAATACACGTTGAGGTCGCGGACGCGACGGGCAATGAGCTGACCGTACTGCGCACCAAAGTCGAGTACGAGGACCTTTGCGGAAGCCTTTTGATCCATGGTTCCCCCTCTTGTTGGCGGGGAGCCGGTGCCCACCCGCGTGAATGAACGAAAATAGCCTTCATAGTGTACACGTTATATGGGGTTTCTCGCCCCTCGCAGCCATCAGCGCACGGCAAACGCACGACCTGGGCCCCTATTTGACGGCAATTGAAGTGTTTTCAAACGTTACAGATGATGTAATACGTTTGAACATTGGACGCCCTGTGCCACAATACTGCCGAACGACTCCGCCTCTGCGGCGGCAAATACGATAGGAATACCAGCATGAAGCGCATCCTTCTCATCGCCACGGGCGGCACCATCGCATCGACCGAGGACGGCAACGGCCTCTCCCCCGCCCTGACCGGTGAGGAGCTCGCCCAGAGCGTCCCCGAGATCTCGGGCCTCTGCGAGCTCGACGTCGTGCAGCCCATGAACATCGACAGCACCAACATGCGCCCCAGCGACTGGATGTGTATCCGCGACGTCATCGTCAAGGGCTATGCCGACCACGACGGATTCGTGATTCTACACGGCACCGACACCATGAGCTACACCGCGGCGGCGCTTTCCTATCTGATTCAGGACAGCCCTAAGCCTATCGTGCTCACCGGCTCGCAAAAGCCCATGGGCAATCCCTTTACCGACGCCAAGCTCAACCTGTACCAGAGCCTGCTCTATGCGCTCGACGAGCATTCGCACGACGTTTCGATCGTGTTTGGCGGCGTAGCCATTGCCGGCACGCGCGCCCGCAAGCAGCGCACCATGAGCTTTAACGCGTTCATTAGCGTCAACTATCCGCCCATTGCCTACATCCGCAACGACCGCATCGTGCGCAACGGGCTCCACGGCACGCATCAGGGCGAAAACCCGGTGCGTTTCTACGACAGCATCAACCCACGCGTGTTTGTCCTTAAGCTTACGCCCGGCGTGAACCCGGGCATCCTCGACGCCCTTGCCGACAGCTACGACGCCGTGATTCTGGAGACCTTTGGCATTGGCGGTATTCCCGAGTTTGGCGAGTCCGGCGAGTCGTTCCAAGAGGCAATTTTCCGCTGGGTCGATTCGGGTCGCACCGTCGTTATGACCACGCAGGTCCCCGAAGAGGGCCTCGATCTGGGCGTTTATGAGGTCGGCCGCGCTTACGCCGATCATCCGGGCATTCTGCGCGGCGATGATATGACCACCGAGACGCTCGTGGCCAAAACCATGTGGGCACTCGGCCAGTCACGTGATGCGGCCGAGATTCAGCGCCTGTTCTACAGCCAAGTCAACCACGACCGCATCCCGATGGCGTAATTCAGTTGTCGACGGGTATCCCCTATTCGATACCCTCGAGAAGCTCTGACACCGTCATGCCGAGTGCGGGCGCGATCTTAAATAGAACCTTGAGCGTGAAATTTGCCGTCCCATCTTCGATTCGGTCGAGGTAGGGTCGGCTGATTCCTGTCGCCACACAAAAATCAACCTTGGAGATACCAAGGTCCCTGCGTGTCTCTTCGACCCGCCTGCCAAGAATCTGTTTCGCACGTTCGTCCATGCAGCCGAGTTTGAAATGGAGCCGAACATAAACGTAAACTATAGTTTACGTTTTCCCGAATACACAGGAGTTTTCTATGTCGGGTTCTTCGGTCCGCATGTACCGAGCCACGCTTCGCACAAACAGCGCGCCGCCCAAGCTCGTCGTCGTTGAAGCTGAATGCCTTTCGCCCGATGAGCGCACAGCATTTGCATTGCTATCAAGTCGCGTCGCCGCCGTTCTGGTCCCTTGCCCGGCGCGAGGTGAACTTGCCATCCGATGCCAAACGCACGGCTGCTCGCTCAATCAGGCTGCCGTAATCGCAACCAACCAACGCGGCCTGCCGCTCCTTTTAGAAGCCGGCATAGCACTCGCCCTTCGCGGCGCCGGATACGAAAACGAGGCCGCCGCCGATGCAGTCTTTCAACCACGATCGAGCGGCGGCCTCGCAGCAGCCATCGAATATGCTTGCAGGCTCGTTGCCTAAAAGGACAAGCTAGAAACCAAAGCCAAAGCCCGTTCCGGTAATCGCCGAGTACATAAAGTAAACGTTGATCACGTTGAGGAACACACCCGTAATGCAACCGTTGCGCAGGTAGCGCTCGCACACGATGCGCGCCATGGCGGCGGAGTCGTCATTGTTCTTGGCTTGGCGTCCCGCCGTAAAGTACGTCGCCACGCTCAGCAGCAGATTGAGTACCGGCAGTGCCAGCAGCTCGTAGCTCTTACCCCAGCGCGTCACCTCGCCGGCGGCGTTAAACTTCGTTGCCACCTCGGGGCCAATGTTGGGGATAACACACGCTGCGACCACCAGCGGAATCACCGCAAGTACGAGCAGCGCAATACCCATGTAGCCAGCTTTTTTGCCATATTTGAACATATGCGTCGTCCTTACACGTTAAAGCGGAAGTGCACGACGTCGCCATCGGCCATGACATAGTCCTTGCCCTCAATACGCAACTTGCCGGCGGCCTTGGCGCCCTGCTCGCCGCCGAGCTCGATGTAGTCGTCGTAGCCAATGACCTCGGCCTTAATAAAGCCGCGCTCAAAATCGGTGTGAATGACGCCGGCGGCCTGCGGGGCGGTCGCGCCCTGACGAACCGTCCAGGCCTTGACCTCCATCTCGCCGGCCGTAAAGAACGACTGCAGGCCGAGCAGCTTGTAGGCAGCCTGAGCGAGCACGTCTAGGCCGGGCTGCTCCAGGCCTAGGCTTTCCAGGTAGTCGGCGGCGTCCTCGGGATCGAGCTCGGAGAGCTCGGCCTCAATCTTGGCGCAGATGGACAGCGGCTTGACGCCATCGATGGGCGCCAGATCGTCGTTGAGCATATCCTCGTCCACGTTGGCAACATACAGGATGGGCTTCATGGTGAGCAGGAACAGGCCCTTGGCGGCGGCACGCTCCTCGTCGGTCATCTCCATGGATGCGGCGCGCTTGCCCTCGTTGAGCCAGGCGAGCAGACGCTTGGCGACCTCGAACTTGGGCATGAGCTCCTTGTCGCGCTTGGCCTCCTTCTCGAGCTTGGGCAGCTGCTTCTCGAGCGTGCCCATGTCGGCCAGGATGAGCTCGGTCATGATGGTGTCGGCATCGCCGGCAGGATCGACGAACTCGCCCGTGCGGCCCACCTCGCGCATAACGTTGGGGTCCTTAAAGTAACGCACGACCTCGCAGATGGCATCGGTCTCGCGGATGTTTGCCAAGAACTGGTTGCCCAGGCCCTCGCCCTCGTTGGCACCCTTCACCAGGCCCGCGATGTCGACAAACTCGACCGTAGCCGGCACAATGCGGCCGGGGTTGACGATGTCGGCGAGCTTTTGCAGGCGGCTATCGGGCACATCGACGATGCCCACGTTGGGGTCGATCGTGGCAAACGGGTAGTTGGCGGCAAGGCCGGTCTTTTTGGTAAGCGCGGTGAACAGCGTCGACTTGCCCACGTTGGGCAGGCCCACGATACCGATGGAAAGGGACACGACAGCTCCTTTTGGTACAGGTACTTCAAACTGCATAAGTATAGCGCCGCCGCAGCATCCGGGCGAATCCGGACACCGCGGCGGCGCAAATGAAGCAAAGATTGGGGTCGCTGGCTAGTCCGCGAGCTTCTCCACCTGATCGAGCATCTTGTCGAGCTTGGCCTTTGCTTCGGCCTTGACCTTCTCAGCTTCTTCGTGAGCCTTCGCCTTCTGGGCGGCCTTTTCCTCGGCCTCGGGGTCGACGACGACCAGATTGGACGCGTCATGCTCAACCAACTTGAGCGCATGCTCGGGGCACACCTTGACGCAGGCACCGCAGCCCAAGCAATACGTCGACTCCAACGCAAAGCGGCCGCTTCCCACCAAATCGCAGGCGAACGTGGGGCATACATTGACGCACTCGCCGCACGACGTGCACTTGTCAAAATCGCACTCCGGCGTGCTCACCTGCATGTTCTGGGCAAGCTCGGGGTGGTTTTGCAGCGTCGAGAGCACCAGCTGGCGCCCGTGCGTGAGCGAACGGCGACGCTTGGTCGTCGTGGTACCGCACATGGTGTTGAGCGTGCGCTCGAGCTGCGTGATCTGGTGACGGTGAGCCTTCAACTTCTGCGTCACCGAGGCCAGCGCCGCCGTCGCCGGATTGAGCTTGGTCACCGTCAGGCCCGTGGTGCGGGCAATCTTATCCATGTACTCCTTGCGCTCGTACTCGCGGCGCTTATGGCATTTGAGGCTCTTGGGGTCGACCTCCAGGCCCATGCCCGTACCCGCCCACTCCTCGGCGGTAGCAATGGCCTCGCCCAGAATGTCCTCGCCACCGGTGTTGCGGCACTTATCGCACACGCCCAGTGGCAGGTAGACGCTCACGTTGGGATAGTCCGCCAGTACCGAGAACCAGGTCTCGGCCGTAATATCGCCCACGCAGGCAACGACGACCTCGTTTTCGCGCGGCATGCGCTTGAGGGCGCGTGTGCAGGTGACGTAGGCGGTCTCGTGGCTCGTAGCAGCGGAGACGATATCGTCATACAGGTTTTTAGGCGCCAGGCGCGGCGAGATGATCGCCTCGGTCGGACAGGCAGCGGCGCACAGGCCGCACTTGCGACAGGAGTCGAGGATCTCGATGGCGTCTTCCTCGACCTCGATAGCGTTGACCGGGCACACGTCCATGCACGCGGTGCAACCGCTCTTTTCGTTTTTGCAGGTCAAGCACGGAATGGTGTTGCCGCGCGGGCGCTCCTTGTAGTCGGCAGGATTCCACTGCGGCGCCGACGGATCGAGTGCATCGGTCACGCCGCCAAGCGGGTTTTTAAGAAAGTCGAAACCCTTGCTGATCTCGATAATGTCATCAAACAGATCGTGTTCCTGCGCCATGCGCGGCCCCTCCCTGAGCAGTGCAAACAAGCAAGAGATAATGATACGCTATCGGCCCACGCCTCGGGCAAATTACACGCGGCGCACCTTTGAGGCAAATAGCCTATGCCTATCGCCGCCTCGATTGCACAAGGTCGATCAAGCGCCTAGCTATGCCTCGCGCATGAGCTGCACGAGCTTTTGTCTGGTCACCTTGGCCTGTTCGTTAGCCATATTGCGTTCGTTTCTAAAGGCCGCATCTGCAACGCTCATCAGGTCGGCATCGGAAATCTCGTCAAGGCCCAGCTCCTCGAGCGTCGTCGGCAGACCGACGCGCTGGCAAAACTCGAGCACCTGATTAAGCTCGGGCGCACGCTCCAGGCGCAGCTGCACCACCAGGCCAAATGCCACGGCCTCACCATGCATGGCCTTGCACTCGGGCAGAATCGTCAGGCCGTTGGCTATGGCATGGGCAAGCGCTAGGCCACCACTCTCAAAGCCAACACCCGAGAGCAGAATATTGCACTCGATCAGGCGCTCAACCGCTGGCGATGTACGGCCCTTTTTGAGATCGCGCTTGGCAGCGACGCCGCACTCCATGAGTGTGTCATAGCAGGCACGAGCCGCAACCAAGGCCAAGTGTCCCGGCGCGCCACCGTGCTCGTTGGCGCCGTGCGCCGCGGCGCACGAACGCGCCTCGAAATACGTTGCCAGCGCATCGCCCATACCAGCGACCGTCATACGCAGCGGGGCCGCCGCGACCACGTTGGTATCGACCACGACCAAGTCTGGATTCTTCTCGAGCATCAGGTAGCGGTCGAACGACCCATCCTCGTGATACAGCACCGAAATCGCGCTGCACGGACCGTCCATCGACGCCGCCGTGGGACATACGCACAACGGCAACTCGGCATAAAACGCAACGGCCTTGGCGATATCGAGCATCTTGCCGCCGCCAATGCCCACCACCATGTCGCAATACTCGGCCCGGGCTTCCTTGGCCATTTCGACAACGGCATCTTCCGTACACGGACCGTTGTAAATCTTAAAGAACGGCTCGCTTAGATCTTCATCCAGAAATCCATCGACGATCTGCCTGCACAGCCGATCCTCGGTGCCCTGGTCAAACAAGACATAGGCAGCGCAGCCCAACCATGACAAATACCTGCCCTGGCGCGAAAGCTCCCCCGGTCCCTGAACATACCGACCGGGGCCGCCATAAACCATAGGAAGCGCCATACGAGAATCCACCCTTCATCAAACAACGATGGTGCAAAGTACCCTGACCCCTTTGCACCATAGCAAAAAGGGGCAAAGTCATCTGTTAGCTTTGCCCCTTCCTTAGCTTGATTTACTCATCCATGAGATAGTAGTGGCCCAGCGCGTCGGCACCCAGGATGGCGTTTGCGACCATCTCGGGCGTCACCTCAAACGGCATGTTGCACATGGTGTCCTCGGGCGCGCACGCGGCCTCGGCAACAATCATGGCCTTCTCGCGCGTAACCTCGGCAACGCCAAGTTCCTTCATCGTGACCGGCAGGCCCAGCTCAATGCAGAAGCCCAAGACTTCCTCGAGCTTCTCGGTCGGGGCATCCTCGAGTACCAGCTGGACGATGGTGCCGAAGGCGACCTTCTCGCCGTGATACATGCTGTGGCACTCGGGCAGCATCGTCAGACCATTGTGGATGGCATGAGCAGCAGCAAGGCCCGAGCTCTCAAAGCCAATGCCCGAAAGCAGCGTATTGGCCTCGATGATGTGCTCGACGGCAGGCGTGAGCGCACCCTTCTCCAGCGCGACCTTGGCCTTGACGCCATCGGCCATAAGCGTCTCGTAGCAGAGCTTGGCGAGCGCCAGGCCGGCCATGCCGCCCTTGCCGCCAGCGCAGGTGCCGCCGTCGGCATCGTGCGTCGCCTGGGCCTCGAAATAGGTTGCGAGCGCATCGCCCATACCGGAAACCGTCAGGCGCACCGGGCTCGCCGCGATAACCGTCGTATCCATCAGGACAATGTTGGGGTTTGCCTTAAGGAAGAGATATTTATCGAACTGGCCGTCATCGGTGTAGAGCACCGAAAGTGCCGAGCACGGTGCATCGGTCGAAGCAATGGTGGGGCAAATGATAACCGGGGACTCCAGGTAATAGGCGACGGCCTTCGCGGTGTCGAGGATCTTGCCGCCACCGACGCCGACGATGATGTCGCAACCGTTGTCGCGGGCGAGCGCAACCAGGCGATCGACCTCGCCCTTGGAGCACTCACCGTTAAAGTCCTCAAACAGCAGCTCGGCCTTAGCCTCGGCAAAGCCGCCCTCGATCTTGGCACCGACGCGCTTCTTGCCCGAAGGCGTCACGATGACGAGGGCCTTAGCGCCGAGCGGCTCGACATAGGAGCCGAGCTTGGCCAGCTCGTCCGGGCCCTGGATGTACTTGCTGGGGCTATTGAAAATTGCAGCCATAACTATCCCATTCTCTAAAAAAGAAAGGGGCTCCGTACAGATACGTGCGGAGCCCCTCGTTACGATAACAAGAGTCGATTAGAAATCGATGTCGGTGTCGTAGTAGCAGGCCTTGAGGATCTTCTCGAAGTCGGCAGCCTTGGTCTCACGCGGGTTCTCGGGCGTGCAGGCGTCCTGCTCGGCGTTCGCGGCGATCTCGGGCAGCTTGGCGAGGAACTCCTCCTCGGAAACCATCTGCGGGTTCTCGGCGTCGACCTTCACGCCACCATTCGCGTAATCCTTGATGGACTGCGGAATGTTGAGCTGGTCGTTGAGGTCGCGAATCTTCTGGACGAGTGCAGCGATGAGCTCCTCGTTGGTCTCGCCGGGAAGGTGCAGGATCTCCTTGGCCACGTAAGCGTAACGCTCGGCAGCACGGGGATCCTTGGAGTTCCACTGGATGACCTTGCCCAGGTACATGGCGTTAGCAGCACCGTGGATGATGTGGCCGTTCTCGAAGGCAGCACCGGTCTTGTGAGCCATGGAGTGAACGATGCCGAGCAGGCCCGAGGAGAAGGCGATACCGGCGATGCACTGAGCCTCGTGCATGTGCTGACGGGCCTCATGGTCGCCAGCATAGGACTTGGGCAGCCACTCGACGATCTCGCGGATGCCGTGCAGAGCGTTGGCATCGGTGAACATAGAGGCGCAGGTGGAAACGTAGGCCTCCATGCAGTGGGTCAGAGCGTCCATGCCGGTGTGAGCGCACAGCTTGGCGGGCATGGTGTAGGTGAGCTCGGGGTCGACGATGGCGACATCAGGGGTGATGTTGAAGTCGGCCAGCGGGTACTTGATGCCCTTGGCGTAGTCGGTGATGACGGAGAATGCGGTGACCTCGGTAGCAGTGCCGGAGGTAGAGGAAATGGCGCAGAAGTGAGCCTTCTGACGCAGCTCGGGGAAGCTGAACGGCTGGATGATGTTATCGAAGGACTCCTCGGGATACTCGTAGAAGACCCACATGGCCTTAGCAGCATCGATGGGCGAACCGCCACCGATAGCAACGATCCAGTCGGGCTCGAAGTCGCGCATAGCGGCTGCGCCCTTCATGACGGTCTCGATGGAGGGATCGGACTCGACGCCCTCGAACAGCTTGACCTCCATGCCGGCCTCTTTGAGGTCGGCCTCAACGTCCTGCAGGAACCCGCCGCGGCGCATAGAGCTGCCGCCAGAAACGATGATGGCCTTCTTACCCTTGAGGTTCTTCACCTCGTGGCGAGCGCCCTCACCAAAGTACAGATCGCGAGGATTGGTAAAACGTCCCATACTGTGCCTCCTAAACAAGCCCCTCTTAGACTTGCGTATATAACGGAGCACCCAATTGGCTCCGTTAGGACCGGTTTGCGCGTTGCCGGCGATGACAATGCGCGATGTCTAAACGTCTCAACGCTCAAACAAACACTATTTTACCGTTCTGGTTGGTCAGTTATTCACCTAAAGCCGCCAATGATGAAACGTTTTTTTCTATCCCTGAAGACCCTTGTGCGGCATTCATACTCCCAAGCTGGGCAAACGTTTTATCAAGGTTGACTACATATCCCGGGCAGGACGGTGCCCCTCCAAAATATGCACCGTTCGCCGCCAAAAATCGACCGTTTGCGGCACCGTAATACCACTCGGTCGTCCAAGGTGCCGACATTTGTGCGACATCCGTCTTCGTGGTGCAAAGGTGCAAGTCCAAGTGCGGCACCCCCGGTGTGCCACATGCGGGTAAACTAGAATCTTATATAGAAACATTTGAACCCTAACCGCAGCAAAGGAGGCCCCATGGCATTCGATCCCATTCAAGAGGATTGCCATCGGCTCCGCTGGGCATCCCGGTTGGCCGGGTCGAGCACGACCGCGACCGCGCCGGGCACCTCATTGCCAAGGTGGTCGAGGCTGTCGACTACCGCATTCCCTTTATCCCTGACGATACCCAGGCAGAGCAGGAAGAGGCAGCTGCCGAGAACATGCTCCGCGAGGCAGCCGCGCTCGACCCGGCCAACCGGGATGCCCAGCGCATGCTGACGGCGCTCACCGCCGAATCCAACGAGGAATACGTGCAGTATCTGGTGTCCAAGTGCGACGAGGTGGAGCATGACCTGGCGCTCAAAATCGCCTCGGCGCAGGACCCCTACGAGCGTGAGGCCGCAGGCGACCTTACGCGCCGCCCCTATCTGCGCTGGCTTGCCGCCCTTGCGTCACGCGCGCTCATTAGCGGCCGCTATCGCATGTCGCTCGAAGCCGCAAACCGCAGCCTCGACTTTGCGCCCAACGACCCCGCTGGTGTCCGCCACACCGCGATGCTCGCCATGGCAAAGCTCGAATACCCCGCCGAGGAGCTCAAGCGCTTTCGCTCTGCCCACTCCGTCCCCTATCTCGCCAACACGCCGCTGCGCCGTCGTCCCAAGGATGCGGAGCGCGACTTGGACCCGTGGACGCTCATCGCGCTGATGAGCGCTGCCTGGCGCGAGCTGGACTACGAGGGCGCCGAGCACTATTTGCGCATCCTTGCGCGCTCGTGTCCGCACGCAGCCGAGGCACTCTACTTCCAAACCGAGTTTCCCGATGGCGTCTATGCCCGCGTCAACGTGGGTGTGGGCTCCACCGACGAACTTGTCCTTGCGCTGTCCGAGGCGACGCCGGTACTGCAGGAGGGCCTGGGCGCCCCCGACAACGCCAGTTTTGCCGCCTGGGTCGCCACCAACGATATCGTGCGTTCCCAAATCGATGAGCGCATACTGCGGGCGGCCGAGCAGGGTTTGCCGTTTAAGGGAGGAGACCTCTAATGGATCCGAGCGTCTACATCCCCGCCTACCTGGAGCGCACCTATCTGGCGTCGCACCCCGAACTCACCGATGCAGCACGCGAGCTTGTCCATAACGACGTGAGCGTCAACCCTCATAAGTATGCGCAGACCGAGCATGCCCAGGCACTGCTGTCCTATGCCGGTGTTCATCGCCACCTGCTCGACGAGCTCCATCGCATCGAGGACATGGGCAGTGACGAGGAGTTCGAACAGACGCGTAATCGCCTGTTCGACGACATGCGCGATGAGCTGCTCAAAATTGTCCGCGTCGATGCACTGGCCGTCGACGCTCAGCTGCTCGCCATCATCCTGGCCGACACGCCCGTTGACGCCTGCCTGGGTGACCTGATGAAGCTCGAGGCGACCACGGCCGATTACCTGCAGCAAAGCGTGCCCGGGTTCGACATAGAAGCCCCGCACTACTGGGCCAATAATGTTTTGGCCGACGGTGTCACTGCAGCAGACCTTACCGTGAGCGAGCCGGCTCTTATCGGGTGG